>NZ_JBLWFS010000004.1:0-298622 GCF_048323755.1 Alkalihalobacterium sp. APHAB7 | reverse complement strand
AGGTTGTCTTCAACTTGAAACGTATTCGGAGAATTATGAAGAAGTACGGCATCATCTGCCCTATTAGAAAAGCAAATCCCTATAGGCGAATGATGAAAGCAACCAAAGAACACAGGGTCCTCCCAAACCTGTTACAACGGAACTTTAAACAAGATATACCTGGAAAGGTTCTTCTTACTGACATTACCTATTTATTCTATGGCAAAGGGAAAAAGGCCTATTTGTCAACCGTTAAAGATGGTTCAACCAACGAACTTTTGGCTTATCACATTTCTGAACGTATGACCTTAGATATCGCAACAGATACACTTCTCAAGCTCAAGAATAACAGGAGAGTAAAGTTAGCTCCAAATGCGTTTATACATTCTGATCAAGGCGTCCATTACACTAGCCCTATATTTCAAAAAATAGTAAAGGGAATGGGGTTACGTCAATCCATGTCTAGACGTGGGAACTGTTGGGATAACGCACCACAAGAATCTTTCTTTGGTCACTTTAAAGATGAGACTTCTATTAAGCCATGCGAAACACTCGATGAATTAAAAAAAGAAATTAAATCTTACATGACATACTATAACCATTTTAGATACCAATGGAATATGAAAAAGATGACCCCTGTTCAATACAGAGATCATCTTCTTAAAACCGCTTAGGCTTTTTTAAAATGTCCTTTACAAAGGGTACACATTAAAGTGAAGATCTAGTTTTCTGATTTATAGTGTAAGTAATCAATTAAGTGTGTGACCGCAACTTCTATAGCCTGTTCATTCGGCTCCAAACGATTATCATGAAGGCCATACGGACTGTTGACTCCAAGCCAAAACATAAATCCAGGAATTTCTTCTAAGAAATAACCAAAGTCTTCACCCGTCATCGCTTCTGTACATTCAATCAAATCGACTTTTGAGTGATTACGCGTAAAGTTCATAAACTCACGAGTTAACTCTTGATCATTATAGACTTGACAATAGTTTGCACCGTAATCGATTGTTGCGCTACATTCAAACCCAGCTTCTATTCCTTTAACAAGTGCTTCAATTCGCTGTTTGACTTTTTGCATCGACTCAATGGAAAGCGTTCGTATCGTTCCTTCAATACGTGCCTTTTCCGCAATAATGTTCTGCTTTGTACCACCTGTGATTTTCCCAATTGTCACGACGGCTGAATCGAGCGGATCCACATTTCGCGAAACGATAGATTGAAGTTGAGTTACTAAATGTGCTCCGGCAACGATCATATCCCTTGTTGTATGTGGATAAGCAGCATGCCCGCCTTGACCTTTTAAATCAATAAATAATTCAGACGTATTTGCAAAAAGCAACCCTTCTCTTGTTGCAATTGTACCTACTGGATACTCTGGAGCAATGTGTAAGGCAACCATTTGATCAGGTCGCCACTTTTTAAAAATATCTGTTGCTAGCATTGGTTGTGCCCCACCTGGACCTTCTTCTGCAGGTTGGAAAATAAATAAAAGGTTATCTTTAGGTTGTGCTTTTGAAAAATGGGTGAGCACTCCTAAAGCAATCGTCATATGAAGATCATGACCACAAGCATGCATCTTCCCAGGATGAGTCGATCGAAACGGATAAGATGTCTCTTCATCCATAGGCAACCCATCGATATCAGCACGATAGCCAATCATCCTTACAGGATCACTCCCTTGAACTTTTACGACGATCCCTGTTTTCCACGTTTTAATTTCTAAGTGCGTCTGCGGAAGTTGATTAATATATTCTAATAGAAAACCTTGTGTTTTCACTTCTTCAAACCCTAACTCTGGAATTTGATGAAGTGCTCTTCTTACCTCAATTAATTTAGAAACATCCATCATTGGTTAAGCTCCTTCTCCTGTACAAGCTCAAATTTTGCTTCTAAAACTTTGATGAATGCATCTATTTCTTTTTCGGTGAGCGTGAGTGGTGGGAGTAGACGAATGATCGTTTGTTGGGTCACATCGACTAAATAGCCTTCTGCCAACAGGTCTCGTTGCAACTTCTTTGCATCTTCAGGAGCAAGGAGTGTTACTATACCAACCATCATTCCTTTACCGCGAATTCTTTCTAATACTTTAGGATTTTTGTCTTTTAATTGATTTAGTTTTTCATGTAAGTATTTTGAACGAGCCACTGATTTCTCCAGCTCACCATCTTCTAGTAAAACCTTGAACACTGTATTACCAAGGGCCGCACTTAATGGTGATGGTGCAAAAGTTGTCCCATGATCACCAGGTTTAAATAGATGACTTAATTCGTTAGAAACGATAATACCTCCAAGCGGTAAGCCACCGCCAATTCCTTTGGCAAATAAAATTAAATCTGGTGAAATCCCTGCGTGCTGATAAGCAAATACTGTTCCTGTACGTCCAATTCCTGTTTGAATTTCATCCATGCAGCAGAGTACACCATATTTTTTTGTCAAACGAGCAACCTCACGTAAATACTCTTCTTCTAATGGTAGAATACCACCTGATCCAAGCACTGGCTCCATGAGTACAGCTGCAGGTTTCTTTGTTTTAATTATTTCTTCAAGCTGTGCAAGATTATGAGGTTCAACTTCATAAACCGGCATATCCGTTACAGGAAAATCTTGATAAACACCCGGTTGTCGAGTTAATTTTAATGCACCCAATGTCCTGCCGTGAAAACTCTTCTCCAGAACGACGACACCACGATTACTTTTCTCTCCATCTTTTGTCCACTTATGAATTAATTTAATCGCAGACTCTGTAGCTTCAGCTCCTGAATTCGTAAAGAAAACTTTTCCGTCAATTGACTGCTCAACTAACGTTTTCGCTAATTGAATAGCTGGTTGATTTAAAAATACGTTTGAAATATGTAAAAACTTTTCACCTTGTTCCTTAATCGTTTTCACAATCTCGGGATGAGAGTGCCCAAGTATATTAACTGCTAAACCGGTAAATAAATCTAGATAGGCTTTTCCATCGGTATCAAAAAGACGGTTTCCTTCTCCTTTTTCAATCGTAATCGGTAAACGGTTATACGTAGACATCATATATTGTTGATCGAGGCTTTGCCAATTCGTCATGAGTGGCCCTCCTTTGTAGATAGAATTGAGGCATCCATCAAGCGAAAGCTCAATGAATGCCATAAGTGATTAATTATCTTCGTTTAAGCGACGTAATTCTTGCTTAATTTCTGTTTTTCCTTTAGTTTTTTCATCAATCTCTTTAATAACACGAGCTGGAGTTCCAGCAACAACAGTATTTGGAGGTACATCTTCAGTAACGATTGCCCCTGCAGCTACTACCGCACCTTTACCAACCGTAACACCTTCAAGAATTACCGCGTTAGCTCCAACGACTACATCATCTTCAACTACAACTGGTTTTGCAGAAGGTGGTTCAATTACACCTGCTAGGACTGAACCTGCACCGATATGGCAGTTCTTCCCTACTGTAGCACGTCCACCCATTACTACGTTCATATCAATCATCGTACCTTCTCCGATAACTGAACCGATGTTAATGCTTGCACCCATCATGATAACTGCGTTGTTACCAATTTCAACTTGGTCACGAATAATTGCACCTGGTTCAATACGAGCTTGGATATTTTTCATGTCAAGTAATGGGATAGCTGAGTTGCGGCGATCATTTTCTACGACATAATCTTCAATTTTTGCTTCATTTTGCTGAATAGCTGCTTCGATTTCTTTCCACTCTCCGAAAAGAACTCCTACATTTCCTGTAATAAATGCTTTTGTGTCAGAACCGAAGTCAATTCCTTCTAACTCACCTTTAATATGTACTTTAACTGGTGTCTTTTTCACACTATTTGAGATAAAAGAGATAATTTCGTTTGCATCCATCATTTTCATAGTTTTAAGCCTCCAATAATTTTCTTTCTTTTTCAATAAGTATGAGAAAAATGTCGTTTTGCGTAATAAACACATGACGATTTTTTCCGATAGTATGATTGTACCAAAAAAGCGATTAGACCTCTATTATAACATCCCACAATAATAAAAAAATTCTCTTCACGTCATAAATTCTTTAGCAAAAAAGCAGGAATTTTAATAGGAAATGACGAATATTTATTCATCAATAGTCTAGGAGGAAAAATAATGCCAATACAAACTGCTGACTTACACGATGCACATGGAGAACAATTACTACTCGCTGAACCAATCTTTCAATTTTGGGGTCAGAAAAAAACATTTGAAGGACCGATTTGTACTGTACGTGTTTTCGAAGACAATGTATTAGTCAAAAAAGCTCTCCAAGAAGTTCCTGAAGGAAGCGTCCTCGTAGTTGACGGGGGCGGGTCAAAGAAATGTGCTTTAATGGGTGATAACCTAGCTGAAATTGCAGTATCACGTAATTTAGCTGGGGTTATAATTAATGGTTGTATTCGCGATTCTGCACAAATTAACGAAATGAATATTGGCGTGTTTGCAATTGGAACGAATCCAATTCGTAGTATCAAAAAAGGGTTGGGTGATACAAACGTACCTGTACAATTTGCAGGAGTAAACTGGGAGCCTAATCAATATGTTTATGCTGATGGCGATGGTATATTAATTGCAGAAAAGAAGGTTGACTAACCTTTCGAAGTTGAGTATGAAAAACGAGCACATGGTATGTGCTCGTTTTTTTAGCGCCTTTAGGTGACAAAAAGTAGGCTGACTACTAAATTGTAGCCAGCCTTTCAAAAATTTATTATTTAAATTGATGAGAGAGTTTTGTTAAAAAAACGCTATAATTCTTATTGCTTTTGGAATTGTGCTTCTTCAGTTGAACCTTTAAGAGCTGTAGTTGAAGAAGTACCACCAGATACAGTTTGAGATACTTGGTCAAAGTAACCAGTACCAACTTCACGTTGGTGACGAGTAGCTGTGTAACCATGCTCTTCAGCAGCAAATTCAGCTTGTTGAAGCTCAGAGTAAGCACCCATACCACGAGTCTTATAGCCACGAGCAAGTTCAAACATGCTGTAGTTAAGAGAGTGGAAACCAGCAAGTGTAACGAATTGGAATTTGTATCCCATTTTACCAAGTTCTTGTTGGTAAGTTTCGATTGTATCTTTGTCAAGGTTAGCTTCCCAGTTGAATGAAGGCGAGCAGTTATATGCAAGCATTTTCCCAGGGAATTTTGCATGAATAGCATCAGCAAATTGCTTCGCTTCTTCAAGACTTGGTTTAGAAGTTTCGCACCAGATAAGGTCAGCATATGGAGCATAAGCAAGACCACGTGCAATTGCTTGGTCGATACCAGCATTTGTACGGAAGAAACCTTCTGGAGTACGCTCACCAGTAATGAATGGAGCATCTAATGGATCGATGTCGCTTGTAATTAAGTCAGCTGCATCAGCATCTGTACGAGCAATTACTAGTGTTGGTACACCAGAAACGTCTGCTGCAAGACGAGCTGATACTAAGTTACGTACAGCTGTTTGTGTAGGGATAAGTACCTTACCACCTAAGTGACCACATTTTTTCTCAGAAGCTAATTGGTCTTCAAAGTGAACACCAGACGCACCAGCTTCAATCATGCCTTTCATAAGTTCAAATACGTTTAGCTGTCCACCAAAACCAGCTTCAGCGTCAGCTACGATTGGTGCGAAATAATCAACTTCGCCTTCGCCTTCCATATGTTGAATTTGATCCGCACGTTGTAAAGAGTTGTTGATACGCTTAACAACTTGTGGTACTGAGTTTGCAGGATATAAACTTTGGTCAGGATACATGTGACCAGCAAGGTTAGCATCAGCAGCTACTTGCCATCCACTTAAGTAGATTGCTTTTAGTCCAGCTTTTACTTGTTGAACCGCTTGACCACCAGTAAGTGCACCAAGTGCATTTACATAAGGCTCTTCATTTACAAGCTTCCATAATTTTTGTGAACCTAAACGTGCTAATGTATGATCAATTTGAACAGAACCGCGTAAACGAACTACTTCTTCAGCTGAATAAGGACGTTCGATACCAGCCCAACGTGGGTCATTATCCCACTGCTCTTGTAATTTCTTAGCTTCTTCTTGAATGTTTACTTTTGCCATAATCTCCATCTCCCTTTTCTTCATTAAATTTTAATTATGATTGAGTTATTATATCTAGTTGACCAATGCTATGTAAGTTTCTGTATAGATTAATTGGTTACTAGTTGATCAAAAATCGTAGATAATAATATTTCTCAATCAATTGACCCCAACTTCTTTACTTCTTTTCTGTATTACTACAGTTTGTTGTTTACACTTTTATAATATAACAGATAAATAGAAAACTCAACCACTTTTTTCACTTTTTTTGATCTTTTATAAATAGTCGTAATATTCAATCTTTTAAACAAATAGTTAAGAATTTAATTTTCCTTAACTTCTTCTATTTCCTTACAATACCATTAACTTCAGACTATTTTCATAAAGTAGCGGAAAAATATTACTCAATTACCGAAGCCCATTCCATAAAAAAATAAAATTCAACTAACTAACATTCCCTTCATACTGGGAATTCTATATTAACTGTTACAAAAAAAGCAAAACTCATTAATCTGTTATGAAACAGGTATTTTCATAACTCTTATTGTTTCAGTACTTTCTGATTTTTCGGTTGAGTTTCTACTGTAAGTGTGTTAATTTTGTACACAGAGTAGCAAATTAAATCTTAATATGAAATATCTACTAGGGGTGCTTTTTATTAGCTGAGACTGGCAAATGCCTAAACCCTTGTACCTGATCTAGATAATACTAGCGGAGGGAAGTGGATAGTCAGGACAGCGAATAAGGCAATGTTAAAACATTTAATTCGTACTGACTATTCAACCACTTCCCTCTCAATCGGAAGTGGTTTTTTTATGCTATTTAGGAGTAGTATCAGTTTTTCATTCTATTATTGAAAGGAGTGCGTATTTTGAACAAAACATCTATTGATCTACTACTTCACCAGATTGATGAACGAAAAGAGGAACTTGTTGATCTAGCCAAAACATTAATTCGCTATCAAACACCAAGCCCGCCTGCTCGAAATACTGCTGATGCACAAGGATTTATTGCTACATATTTAAATGACATAGGGTTTTCGATTGATAAGTGGGATGTATATGAAGGTGATCCTAATGTAGTTGGGGTTCTAACTGGAACAAAATCTACGGAATACAACAGCCTCCTTATTAATGGTCATATTGATGTCGCTTCTGTTGAAGAAGGAGAACAATGGGAGCAAGACCCTTTCACCCCTGTTGTAAAAGATAATATCTTGTACGGTCGTGGAGCTGCTGATATGAAAGGAGGTCTCGCCGGGTCTTTATTTGCTATTAAGCTACTAAAAGAAGCTGGAGTTACCCTTTCTGGCGACCTTACCTTCCAGTCGGTTATTGGTGAAGAGGTTGGTGAAGCAGGAACACTTGAGTGTTGTAAAAAAGGGTATGATGCTGATTTCGCTGTCGTAGTCGATACAAGTGACTGCCAAATCCAAGGGCAAGGTGGAGTCATTACCGGCTGGATTACAATACAAAGTGCACAAACATTTCATGATGCAAACCGTCGCAGTATGATCCATGCAGGTGGTGGTTTATTTGGAGCAAGTGCCATTGAAAAAATGACAAAAATTATTGAAGGATTAAAAGATCTTGAGCAACATTGGGCAGTTACAAAGTCATTCCCTGGATTTCCTGCTGGAATGACAACGATTAATCCAGCCGTTATTGAAGGTGGCCGTCATGCTGCTTTCATAGCTGATCGATGCGCCTTATGGATTACGGTACATTTTTATCCAAATGAAAATCATGAAGAGATTGCAAAAGAAATTGAAGAACATATTCTTAATGTTGCAAAAGCTGATCCATGGCTTAGAGAGAACCTCCCAACATTTCGTTGGGGCGGCTCATCTATGATTGAGGACCGTGGCGAAATCTTCCCTTCTCTCGCAATTGATGAGAAGCACGAAGGCCTTCAAACATTAGCTCATGTTCATCAATCAGTTCTTCATGAAAAGGCTACAATTGGGATGTCTCCTACAGTAACAGATGGAGGCTGGCTTGGAGAAGAAGGTATTCCTACCGTTATTTATGGACCTGGAAAACTCGAGCATGCTCATGCCGTAAATGAACAACTTTCAATTGACCAACTCGTTCAATTTACAAAAGTAATGACTCAATTCATTTACGAATGGTGTAATACGAGAAAGGTGGAAGGCTCCCGTTAATCGGCGACAAGCGCTGGAAGAACAGCAATTCGTGTCCTGCTTTTGGACACGATTGATGGACTGAAGCGACCTCGAGCCGACGGAGCCTGAAACTAGACACGAAAGGTGGAAGGCTCCTGTAATCGGCGACAAGCGCTGGAGGAACAGCAAATCGTGTCCTGCTTTTGGACACGATTGATGGTCTGAAGCGACCTCGAGCCGATGGAGCCTGAAACTAGACAACGAAAGGTGGAAGTGCCTGATTAGCGGCTTATAAAAACGAAAATAGATAAGGAGTGGTTAAAAATGAAATTTACAGATCGCTTATACGAAAAAGCAAATCCAATTTGGAGAAAGAGCCATGACCATCCGTTTGTTCAAGGAATTGGCCATGGTACGTTAGATATTAAAAAGTTTAAGTTTTTTATGCAACAAGACTACTTGTACCTCATTGATTATGCACGTTTATTTGCACTAGGCAGTCTTAAAGGAACTGACCTTAAAACGATGTCAACCTTTGCAAAATTACTAGACTCTACATTAAATGTAGAAATGGATTTACATCGACAATACGCAAGTCGTCTCGGAATAAGTGAGGCAGAACTTGAAGCAACAAAAGCCGCTCCAACTACTCTAGCTTATAGTGGATATATGCTAAATGTTTCCCAACGCGGTTCATTAGCAGACCTCGTTGCAGCTGTCCTGCCGTGCACTTGGAGTTATTATGAGATTGGAACGGAGTTAAGTAAAATTCCTGGAGCACTTGAAAATGAAACATACGGTGAATGGGTAAAGATGTACGCCTCTGAAGAGTTTGGAGAATTAGCGGATTGGCTTATCACTTTAATGAATGAACTAGCAGAAGGAAGAACAGAAGCTGAACTAACCGCTCTTGAAGAAATTTTTCTAAATACAAGTCGCTATGAGTATATGTTCTGGGATATGTCTTACAACTTACAGATGTGGCCGACAGATGATGAGCAATAATGTCTTAACGTTTGACGATGTTTCCTTTTCCTATAAAGGAAAAAAGAAAGAAAAGGTAACACCCATTCTTGACCATTTATCTTTTACCATCCAAAGTGGCGAATTTGTAAGCTTATTAGGACCGAGTGGATCTGGCAAGAGCACCATTTTCAGATTAATAACAGGGCTGGAACAACCGACAAAAGGCTCGATATCGCTGTATGGAGAAGAGGAAATGAAACGCTTAGGCAAGGTCGGTTACATGCCCCAACAAGATATGCTTCTTGACTGGCGAAATATCCTTGATAATGCGTTTCTACCACTTGAAATTAATGGATTTACTAAAAAAGACAGAAAAGAACAGGTTTTGCAGTTACTTGAAGAATTCGGGCTCAAAGGCCATGAATATGACTTTCCCAATCAGCTGTCTGGGGGAATGAGACAACGAGTCTCTTTTTTACGAGCCATGCTTGGCGGGGGAAACCTGTTACTTCTCGATGAACCTTTTAGTGCACTCGATGCAGTAACACGTCTATCCATGCAAGAGTGGCTTCTAGATCAATGGGGTAAACTTGAAAAAACAGTCGTTTTTATTACTCACGATGTAGACGAAGCGTTATTTTTATCGGATCGAGTATTTCTTTTCTCGCAATCGCCACTGTCGACTTTTAAAGAAATACAAGTACCATTACCACGACCTAGGAAACTAGAAGACTTACTTTCACCGGAACTGGCAACAATTAAAAGTGAATTACTACATGAATTACGGCAGCAGGTGAAGCTATGAAACAATTAAAATATTATGCAAGTTCAGTCATTCTTTTACTCCTGCTGCTTCTTGGGTGGGAGATAGCTGCAAATCAGGTAAATAAGCCATTTATCCTGCCTTCACCCACATTAATTTTAGCTAAGATGGTTGAATTGCATGACGTTCTTTTTAAAGTCCATTTACTTGCAACTCTAGAAGTTGTACTGATTGGTCTGGTTATATCGATTGTATTTGGGGTTAGCTTAGCAGTGTGGATGAACATGAGTACACTCGCTGAAAAGACATTTTTTCCTATTGTGATTGCTTCGCAAACCATTCCCATTATTGCTCTAGCACCCATTTTCGTATTGTGGTTTGGTTATACCATTTGGAGTAAAGTCGTTGTTACCGTTCTTATTACATTCTTTCCAATAACGATTGGCGCATTTGATGGTCTTCGCTCCACGAGTAAAGATCATATCGATTTATTACGAACAATGGGAGCTAACCGCTGGCAAACTTTTTTTAAAATTCAAGTTCCAACTGCTCTGCCCTATTTCTTCTCTGGCTTAAAAGTAGCTGTTACTTTAAGCGTTATTGGAGCGGCAATCGGTGAATGGTTAGGAGCCAATGCAGGTTTAGGCTATTTTAGCCGCAGGATGATGACGCAATTTGATGGCGCTGGCGTTTTTGCCCCGATTGTCTGGTTATCAATTCTTGGCATTACCTTATTTTTAATCGTTAAAGCACTCGAAACCTATTTACTAAAATGGAGGAAAAAATCATGAAAAAACTATCAATGTTTGTACTTTCTCTTGCAACCGCTTTAAGCCTAGCAGCGTGTGGTGCGGATCAACAACAAGAAGAAAATGATGAAGCAACAGAAGGAGATACAACAGGTACAGTTGAAACAGAAGAATTAACGAGTATTGATATTATGCTTGATTGGTATCCAAATGCTGTCCATTCTTATTTATACGCGGCATTAGAAGAAGGTTACTTTGAAGAGGAAGGATTAGATGTAAAGATTGTTTTCCCTGCTAACCCAACAGACCCTATAAATCTGGCTGCTTCTGGCGGGGTGACTCTAGGGATTACATACCAACCTGACGTCATTATGGCTCGTACAAAAGATGTTCCAGTCGTTTCAGTAGCTGCTATCGTTCGGTCCCCTTTAAACCATATGATGGTCATGGCTGACAGTGACATTGAGTCACCAGCAGATTTAGAAGGCAAAACAGTTGGTTACCCGGGGATTCCTGTTAATGAACCGATTTTAAAAACAATGGTCGAAGCTGATGGCGGTGATTACGACCAAGTAAACATAATGGATGTTGGATTTGAACTAGGTTCTTCGATTGTAAGTGAGCGTGTAGATGCTGTGATCGGTACTTATATTAACCATGAATACCCTGTGTTAAAGCATCAAGGTCATGACATCCGTTATTTCAATCCGATAGATTACGGTGTTCCTTCATATTATGAGTTAGTAATTGTAACCAATGAAGATCATTTAGAAGAAAAACGTGAAGAGATTGAAGCATTCTGGCGTGCAGCTGTAAAAGGTTATGAGAAAATGAAAAACAATCCTGCAGAAAGTTTAGATATTTTATTTGCAAATCAAGACCAAGCCAACTTCCCACTTATTCGCGAAGTTGAAGATCAAAGCTTAGAAATTCTTCTTTCTAAAATGGAAACTGAAAATGAAAGTTTCGGAAGTCAAACAGTAGAATCATGGCAAGAAGTCATTGACTGGTTATTATCTGCTGGACTTATCGAAGATGCCCCTGAAGTAACTACCATTTTTGAAAATATTACTGAATAACGATCCAAAAAGCTGCACTATCGATGTGCAGCTTTTTCATTGTTCAAATATCTTTTAACTAGACTGTTTTCGTATACTTTGTTGCTTTTGCACCGCTTTGAGTGAAGAGCCTTTAACTAAGAACGTCAGGCAGTCCTATAATCGTTCTCTCAACCAAGTGAATAATATTTTTCCACCCTCTTCTTCAGCTTCAAATATAAGAGAATATTTATCTAAATAGTATTCGTACATCCACAATCCTTCCATTTCATTTCGTTCACTAACATCAGGGCTCCCTAATACTTCTTTTAACTTTGCTGCATCTAGCTCATACCCTTCTGTAGAGAGCGCAATGGCTACTAAGCGGTCCGTCTCAGGATTTATAAAAAAGGTAGCGTCATCATAGCGAAAAAACTCTCCCCCTTCATAAAACCCTGTATCCATTGCATCCCCTCTACCAGATAATATAGTCTCTTTAGTAGTCCCTAGTTGGAACTCAATATGATCGAGTTGCCCTTCAAATCCTTTTTCAATCCAGTCACTATTAATCAATTGTTTATCGGCAGCTAAGACCTTACCTACTTCGCTGCTCATTTCAATTGTCTTCTCAATATCGTAACCTCCATTGCTATTAGAGAATTGATGATTTACAAAATCAACCGAAAAAATAATCACAATCAAAAACAAGGTCACAAGTGATAATTTAAATGTAATTTGCTTCATAATCCGTACTCCTCCAATCTTAAAAAGTGAAATAAGCGTTCATTAAATTCCTCTTATTTAGGCTTTATTAAGCCTAATTTTAAGAGGTTAACTACCTAACTTTTTTAAATTCAAGTAAATAACGTTCTATGAAATTTATAGCTTGTCCATCTAACTGTTTGTTTACATGTTTACCCTATCTAATTTAAAAATATGCATAATTTTCATATGGGTTTAACCAGAGAAGAAGTATGGTTTGTAAATTAACAAATTGTGATAGGCACGCAATTATGTATATAATAGGTTTGAAAATAATATAGTTTTTTGAAAGGATTGAAACATAGTGAGTTGGAATGCTGAAGCAACATCTTTATTAGAAGAATTATTAGCACCAGTACCTGTATTTGTAAGACCAATGGCCAAAAAAGGCATAGAAGCAAAGATTAATGAATTAGCAAATGGTGAAGAAGTAACGAAAGACCATGTCATTCGTGGTTATATTTTAGCTTCTCCTGGTCCAATGCAAAAACGTGCTGTAGCTTTATTAAAAAGCAAAGATATTGACTTAACTCCATATGAAGATTTATTAAACTAAAGTATATAATTTAACTAGGGAGAGCGACCTGCTTCTCCCTTTTGTTATAAAGTATCTTTCGCTCTGGTTCATTTATAAGTATATAATTCCTCATTCTAATCGGATTCCCTTCTTCTCATCCAAATTATTACCAGAAACTTTTTTTCTCTATGTTTTTTCTGCAAATTCCCTTACAATAATTAGTATGAATTTTCAAAATAAATATTAAAGGTTGGTTATAATGAAGCAATCTTCTTTTCATAAAGGATGGTTCATGCTCATCCTCATCGTTCTCAGTGTATTAGCTTGCCTTGGCTTTGGCCGTTTTTCATTTGGAGCAATTCTTCCATTTATGAAGGAGGGTTTAATGTTAGATTATCGGGAGACAGGGTTAATCGCTTCATCCATTTTTTTAGGCTATCTAGTTGCAGTCCTTCTTTCTGGTTTTTTTGTCATAAAATTCACAGCTAAAAAGGTCATTGTTGTTTCACTAATTGTCATTGCAATAGGTATGATGATTACAGCAAATGCTCCTTACTTTTTAATAGCCTACATTGGATGCTTTCTAACAGGGCTTGGGACTGGTGGATCCTACGTTCCATCATTAGGTCTTATCAGTCAATGGTTTTCACCTAAAAAAAGAGGAATGGCTATGGGGACAGCTATGGCTGGCTCAGGTATTGGAATGGTATTTAGCGGATTTGTAGTTCCTGCTTTAGTTGTTATCAATATAGATCAGGGCTGGCGCTTAAGCTGGTATTTACTTGCCTTTCTAGTCATTATCATAGCCCTTATTAATTGGATATTCTTAAAAAATAAACCTGAGGATGTCGGACTACACCCCATAGGAGCAACTGACAGTCGGTTATCACAAGTTCAACCATCTGAACCATCAGTTGCTAAACCTAAAAATGTATATCGCAACAAAACACTTTGGTTTATTGGATCGATCTACTTTTTATGGGGAGTAAGTTACTTAATTTTTTCAACATTCCTTGTAGACTACTTAATTACAGACGTACAATTTACGAGTCAACAGGCTGGAAACTTCTTTGCAGCAGCAGGGATCGCTAGCATCATTAGCGGATTTGTATGGGGAAGTATTTCAGATAAAGTTGGGAGAATGGTCGCATTAATGATTGTGTTTTTTACGCAATTCTTTATGTTAATGGGTCTTAGTTTTTCCACAGACAGCTTTTTCATTTTTATGCAAGTTATTATTTACGGTTCAACACTTTGGGGTGTCCCGACCATAATGAATGCAAGTGTAGGTGACTATATTGACGCCAAATACATTCCAGTCGCAATGGGCTTTGTAACGATATTTTTTAGTGCTGGACAGCTCGTTTCTCCAATAGTAACAGGTGTTCTAATCGATTATACTAATTCTTATTTGAGCGCTCACCTTTTATCAGCAATTACATGTTTTATTTGTGGGATTGGTTGCTACGTTCTATTTTATACAGAACGAAAAAAGGCTACTCTTTTAGAACTAGAATTATAATTTTAGATCTCTTTTTTACCTGACTTTAAATACGATTGAGCTACTGAACGAACAGAAGAATTCCATAACGAAATCGAGTGGCACATGGCTTCTTGAACGTTTTCAGCTCCCGCTTCCTCCCAGTAGCTCAACGTTGTTTCTCCGTGAATTTCATTTACAAACTTCTCCCAAAATTGCAGCACCTTCTCAACATCTTCACCTTCAACCGAAATCATATATGACTCTCCAATTTTCGTCATTAACATAAACGACATTAAACCTAGCATACTCTTTCCGTTGCATTGATGACTTTTCGTTTGAAAGTACATCTTGCTGGCAAAACGTTCATTTGCTGTTACAAGTTCTATAACTTTTCTTACGGTAAACCCTTTTGGAAAGACCAATTCTTTTTCAATCTTCATAATACTCCCTCCACATCCGTTATATTGAGAGCAATTATAATAATAAACCAACCGATCTAACTACAATTATGTTACATTTGATAACACGAAAAATGAGACATTCACAAATCTAATTACCTTATAGTAATACTTATGAAGTTTCCACTTTTACCTTTCTTCTAGAGGCAAACCTAGTGCCTTTCTAAATTTTTTCTCTTGGAATCCTAGAATTAACTTCCCATTAATCAATGTTGCTGGTGTACCTATAATCTTTTTTTCTTTTAATTGATCATAATATTCTTTTTCGACGGATACATTTCTTTCTTCATATTCGATCCCCCACTCTTGTAACGCCGTTTTAACCTTCTCGCAATAAGGACAACCTTTACTTGAATACACAATAACTTCCATTTACTACCCCTCCAGTTTTTAAATTGTTTATTTTTATAATCTAATTGGCCTAGAAAAAACTTCATGAGTAAGTAACATTATATTGAAATCCAGGACTTTAATATTGTCTTTTTTATGATATCATGGACAATTGCACGGAAAGTTAGGAAATCAAGAATTAAATCGCACAAATTATTAATCGTAAAAATATGGGTACCAGGTACCTTTAGTTCACTAAAGTACAAAGAGAGGCTGACCTAATGTCAGCCTCTTGATTTGCTAGCTTTCTGTAGTAACTTCTTTACCTTTTGTTTCCTTCTCTACTGTTTCAACATATAAAGAACGACTTGGGTAGGCAATAGATGCTCCTTCTTCTTCTAAAATCTCCATTATCTTTAAATTGATATCTTCTTTTACTTCTAAATACTCGCTCCAAATCGTTGTTTTCGTATAAAAATAAATAAACACATCTAAGCTGCTCTCATTAAATTTATCAAAACGAACCATGATCGTTTCAGGGTGAACCTCTTCATGATTTTCGATTAGTTCATTTATACGGTCGACACATTTACGCATCTGTTGTCTAGTTGTTTGATAAGTTAAACCTAGGTTAAACATAATTCTACGTTTACCCATGTTACTAAAGTTTTCTATTTCTTGATTAGCTAATGTTGAGTTTGGAACTATAATAACGGAATTAGCAAACGTACGAATTTTTGTACTTCTAAAGCCAATGTCTTCAACAACGCCTTCTACTGAAGGTGTCTTAACCCAATCCCCAAGTGAGAATGGTTTTTCTGTTATGATTACGACACCGCCAAAAAGGTTGCCTAATGTACTTTGGGCGGCTAGAGCAACAGCAAGTCCACCAATCCCTAAACCTGCAACTAAGTTGTTAATATTATGTCCCCACGCTTGGGCAACTAGACTTAGGATAACCGCAATAACGACAACTTGGACGACCTTAGAAAAGAACGGTATTAAAATATCATCAAACTCTACATCGAGCTTCTCTTTTAGTTTTTCAAACACTGCTGAACTCTTACTCGATAGCTTAACTAATCCTGAGCCAATAACTAAAATAACAATCGTATTAAAAATACGGTCCACTAATAACTCTGTTCCAATTGGAAGATCATGAGTTTTTATTCCAATATAGATCGGTAAAAAGATAAAAAACGTCCGAAGCGGCTTTTCAAACGCATTTAAAACCGAAATAAAAAATTCATTATTGGTTTTATTAATCAATTTTGAAAGTAAATAGATTACAAGCTTTGATAACCATCGATTGATAAAAACAAAGAAAACGACGATGATAATCGTTGTAATTTCTCGGTATTGCATAAAAAGTGCAATCAGTTGACTCATTAATTCAGGCAACGTATTATTCCCCCAATCAATCTTCCTTCACTTCAGTTCCCTGTGGTAAAACTATAGTAAAAATTGTACCAAAACCTGGCTTACTTTCAACTGTAATTGTGCCACCATGAAGTTCGACAATATGCTTAACAATAGCTAGACCTAAGCCACTGCCACCATTTTTAGATGTTCTCGATTTATCGACCCGATAAAACCTTTCCCAAATAAGAGGTAATTCATTTTCTGGAATACCTTGTCCGTTATCTTCAATTGAGATCTCGAGATGTTGCATCTGTTCATTTTTTTCAATACGTACTTGAATTTCACCATTTGGAGTATAACGAATACTATTTTCAATTAAATTTTTTACTACTTGTTTCATCTTTTCTTTATCAAAAAAAGCAGACCACTCGTTATTCTCTATTTCTAGCTTTAGTCTAATATTTTCCTGCTGGAGTTTCAAATCAAAATCTAGCTTTAAATCATGGAACCAAGAATATAAGTTTACAACATCCTTATGAAGTTGTATATTCCCCTCCTCGTATTTTGCCAACTCAAACAAATCATTTACGAGTACTTCCATGTTTTTAGCTTGCTTGTATATCATTTCTGCTTGCTTTTTACACAATGTATCACTTTCTTCACGGTCCTTTAACAGCGCAGCATACGCTTTAACATATGTTAGTGGGGTTCGTAAATCATGTGAAATATGAGATAGAAACTCTTTTCTTGTATTATTATAACGTTTTAATTGATTTGACATTTGTTGAATATCTTGAGCAAGCCTTCCAACTTCATCATTAGCAGTCGGTTGAATTTCATACTCAAAGTTTCCCTGAGCAATTTGATTTGTAGCTTTACCCATCATTTGTAACGGCTTTGTCAATACCCTTGTTAAATATAAGACAAATAAAAGTCCTATAATAAAAATAATGATACTCATAATAAACACAAGTTGAAGAATATTATTTTTTGTTGTTTCAAATTCTCTCATATCTTGGTCAATAAATAAATAACCTTTGACTCTTTCATTTACGTAGATAGGCTTCATCGACCATATGTGCTGAATAGGATGTTCTCGTATTGAAACATAATCTGTAATGGGTTGTTTGATATTTGGATGCAGGGCTGTTGTATTAATGATTTGTTCAATCCATAAATGGTACACCTCAATTAGATCCGAATCAATCGGCTGCGCCATTACTAAAGGATTTAAATCTTCATCAAAAAGAAGAAAGTTAACTGTATCTTCTTTTTCCATTTTTAATACATGTAATATCGTATCAATCACAAAGTGATTCTCAATACTTTCAGCATGAGCTACTAATCGGTGTTCTAACTGCTTCGTTAGGTGATCTCGATAAAATTCTTTGGACTGAATATAAAACGTAAAGCTCATTGTTAATATTGTCGCTAATAAGCTAATCACTAAGAGCATTGCTAGTTTTGAAGAGAGCTTCATTGGGTCCTCCAATCATCAGGAAAGGTCTTGAACGACTTGATAACCAATTCCCCATACCGTTTCAATTACTTTCTGTGTATATCCCGTTTTCTTTAACTTTTCACGAATGTTTTTTATGTGAGCATCAACATTTCTAGCATCACCATCAAAAGAAAAATCCCATTCCAATTCAACTAATTGCTCACGTGAATAGACTCTACCTGGATGACTGGCTAAGCGAAAAAATAATTGATATTCTTTTTTCGTTAACGGAACAACTCGTCCATTGTGGGATACTTGATATTTTTCTTGGTCAAATAGTAAATCATGAATCTCAAAGGTTTGTTCAGTATTTGTTGATCGTCTGATAACCGATTGAATTCTTGCAACCATTTCCCGTGGCTCGAATGGCTTAACGATGTAATCGTCTGCACCTATATTTAACCCTTTTACGATATCATCTGTATCGCCAAGTGCAGTTAATAAAATGATAGGAATTTCTTTCATTTTCTCCATTTGTTTCATTTCAGACAGTACGGAAATACCATCCATTATCGGCATCATTACATCAAGAAGAACAAGGTCTACACTTTGGGTTTCAAGGATTTTTAATGCTGCTTCCCCGTTTTCTGCTTCGACAGTTTCATAGTCAGTTTGTAAACATATACTAATTAATTCGCGCATATCGCTTTCATCATCTACAATAAGAATGATCTTTTTTTTCATTAATATCCCTCCAATTTTAATTTGTAACCAATGATTTATTTTTGACGTCTAATAATATAGATAAAGGCTGTTTTCGTAAACTTTGTTGCTATTGGATCGTTTTTTGAACATAAATTAGCCCTAATGGACCAATTCATTGGTCCATCTGGCTAATTTATGTTCAAAAGCTTCACGCTAAAGCGTGAAGAACCAAGCCTTTGCTTGGTTACGGTCCAATAGCTTAGAGCAACAATCCTTGAGAAAAAAGCCTAGTTAAAAGGATGTGAAGCGTATGGAACAAGAAGTCGAACAATATTTTAATGATGATATTTTACTTCAAGCAGCTACCGCCTATCAAATCCCTTTCACCTCTTTAATAAAATTAGGAAGCTTTGAAAACTACGTATTTCAAGGTATCAATTCTCACGGTAAAGAGGTCATCTTAAGATTAACCCATAGCAGTCATAGAACTGAAGAACAAGTTGAATCTGAGCTACACTGGTTATCCTACTTACATAAAAATGACGCTCCCGTTTGTGGCTGCTTACCTTCTATTAAAGGAAATTTTGTTGAAACCATCCAATCTGAAGATACTGCTTTTTTCGTAAGCTCATTTGAGAAAGCAATAGGTTGTCCGGTTAAAGTGACTGACTCCTTATTTGATAATACTTTATTTTATAAATGGGGGGAAACGATTGGCCGCTTCCACCGATTGACAGTCAACTATACGCGTCCTGATTTCATTACAAAACGCCCCGACTTAGTCGAAGAGTATAGCAAACAGTTTGCACCTTTTTTACCTAATAATCAGAAGGTGCTATCCAAGGTAAGTGAAGTCTTACAGGCGGTCAAAGGATTACCGAAGTCTCCGGCACGTTATGGGCTGATTCATTCTGATGTTCATTCAGGGAACTTCTTTTATGATGAAGCGACGGGCAAGATTACGGTTTTTGATTTTGATGATTGCTCCTACCACCACTTCATTAGTGATATCGCAATCCCATTATACTATTCTGCTTGGTTGAAATACGATAACCAACATGACAGAAATAGCTTTGGTCATGAATTTCTAATGCACTTTTTAAAAGGTTACCAAACCGAACGTTCTATTCATATAGAAAGTCTTAAGGAAATTTTATTATTTCTTAAATTAAGAGACTGTGAACTTTATGGTGTTTTTCATAAAAAATGGGATACAAATAACTTGAATGACCGTCAAAAAGGTCTATTGAATGAAATTTACCAACGAATAATGAACGATCAGCCCCTTATTCAACTAAATGTAAAGAGGATCATTCAATCCCTATAATTTGTACTTAACAATCATCTCTCAACTATATACTAAAAGTATGTAGAAAATATAAAGAGGTTGACAATTAAGTCAACCTCTTTGTTCTCCTTCGATATTTTCTAGCCTATCATGGACGACATACCCTACATCACCGCCACCTTGATCATCTTGCTGTGTATTTGCCTCATCTATTTCAAATAAGTCCTGAGCCCATTCGCTCCCCATTTCCAAAATCATATGAGATAGCGGTTTATTTTCAGAAGGTGTAACGTTCATTTTTTCAAAGAGATCTTGTCTCATCTCGTCTCCCCGTTTTGGCGTAAGTAAAAGTGCGCTCGTTGCACCGATCATTCCACCAACAAGAGTTCCAATAACAAAACCTGGTCCTAGATTACTTTTTTTACCCACGACACCAACTCCTTATGGCACTTTTGTTTATAAATTGTTATTACTTACCTTTTTTACTTACAGTTAACATACCCGTTTTTAATTTATATATGCCTTTTCAAAAGTGAATGAGAATAAAGTCATATCCACAATTTGGACTTTCTCTTTGAACTAATAGCTTCACATCGTTACAATGGAAGTATCATTTTAGAAAGGGCGTTGATGTAATGATTATAAGAGAAACTGAAGATGCATTTATTATGATTAAACAACATGACCACGCCTTTCTCTCAGGAAGAGTCGTTGAGCACTTCTCACCCGAATTGCTCCAATCCGACCAGTTCATTGAAGATGTAAGTTATGCTGCTTATGAGCATGACCGGAGCTGGATCGGTTTAGACGAAACTCCTATTTGGAATGATCAAGCTCAAGTACCTTACTCGTTTTCAGATTTCCCCCTTATTCCGAAGCTGGCTTTTTACAAGATTGGACTAGATGAAATAGAACAGGTCAATGCTTATGCAAGTTTATTATGTAGTCTCCATTATTGTTCGTTCTTTTCGAAGTCTACTGACGAACGTGCGGTTCAATTTCTGAATAATGAACGGAAGAGACAAATAAAAATCAAACAAGATATAACAAACCTTAATCATGAATTACTTTTAGAACATTTCCGCTTACTGCAACTTTCAGATGATCTATCGTTGTATATTTGTTTAAATGAACCTGGAGTCGAAAAAAACCGAGAACATCCATGGTTTGCTGACGGGTTCGGAAACTCAGAAATTTTTACAGCTAGTAATCATCCATTTTTAGCAAACTGGATCAACCATAATGAAATAAGCTTAAGTTCATTTCCATTTGATGAAGAATTTCATCTAACATTAAAGTACAAGACTGTATTAAAAAGTGCCATACAAGTCATGGGTATTGCAAAAGCATATGAGAATAGTTTATTAGAAGAGCATCGAGTATTCATTCGGAGATAATAAACAAAGTTGCACATAAATTTAAACATGAAAAGAGGATTAGTAATGGAAAACATAGCAGAAAAGTTAGCACAAACACAATTGGATGCCTATAACAGACAGAACCTCGAAGACTTCTTAACTGTTTATAGTGAAGATGTGGAAATTTATGAATTTCCTTCAACGTTAATATACAAGGGAATTGAAAAAATGAGAGAACGTTATGGCCAGTTATTTCAAGCCAACCCAAACCAACACGCTGCCCTTCTTTCACGAATGGTCAATAACAATATGGTCATTGATCATGAACATGTAACAGGTAGAGCAAATGGAGTTGATGTTCATGCCATCGCAATCTACGAAGTGGAAAACGACAAGATTACAAAAGTTTGGTTTATAAAATAATAGAACCAAGCAAAGCGCAAGCGTCCATTTAGCGACGTCTCGCTGTGCACTGGAGCTAGACATCTTTGAATTTTATACTTTCCTATCTCTAAAAAAACATCGTGAAAGAAGAACTTTCACGATGTTTTCTACTGCCTATTTTAATTGGATACCATAAATTTGCCCACCTCGAGAAGCAACGACTAATGTGTCATGGAAAACTGCCGGTGACGCTTCAATATTAGACCCCACATTAATTTTACTAATCAATTCACCTGTTGCGCCTTTTAGTAGATGCAGGTTCCCTACAGAATCAGCCTGTACAATATATGACGTTCCTGACTTACTATAAACATCAACGGGAGATGACCAAGCGTAATTTTCCATTTCCCAGCGCCAAACTTCTTTACCTGTTTGCTTATCTAGAGCAACCATGACACCACTATTCATCGTTTTATAACGGGCAACTGTAAAAATAACGAGGTCTTCAATATCCTTTTTCCCCATAATCGGCGTAGCTAATAAGCCGCCATTCACACCGTCCAGGAAAAATGCTGCATAGTCTTTCTGCCAAACTACCTCTCCTGAAATTCCATTTATTTTTCTAAGCATCGCTTTTCCGTTATGACCTTGTTTATCAACCTCTGTTCCTGTATATAAGTACGGAACTTCATCTTCAATTTCGAGGACAATCGTTGCATCAGTATCATCCGAACGACCTAATGCCCATACTGGTTTATTCTTTGTTAAGTCCATTGCTACAACACTACCGCCATTATCAGCAAAAAAAGCTAGATTTCTATATATGGCTAAAGAATTTTCAATTCCTTGATATTGATTTCCACTGACTTTATATCTTAGCTTTATCGTTTCTGGCTGAATTGAAATTTTTCCATTCTGCCTATCGAAATTCGTATGCAACTTCAAAGAATAGAACAAACCATTTTCTCCACCAACATAAAGCGTATCCGTCATACGGTTAACGACAGCAGAACTATCAAACGCTCCCCAGTTTCTATATGCAAATGGATCGATCCCAGGTATAAAGTGAAGTAATTCTCCATCTATTAAACTATAAATCGAAAATCCTATTTTCCCAGATTGAGGGATGCCGTGCCCAACATAAAGAAGAGGATAACCTCTAGGATCAACAGAAACACTTCCTTTAATTGGGTTACGAACATTTATCGGTTTTCTAGTTGGCTCCCCTGTTTCGAGGTCTAGAAAATAAACCTGACCATCTAAAGAGCCTTGAATGACTTCTACAAATCCTTCTCTTTCCTTAAACGGTTGCGATAAATTCATCACTTGTTTGACGTCATCTTCCCACTGGATCACTACAGGTTGGCCAGTCCAACCAGTACCGCCTCCCCAATTTGGACTTGAAGATGTTTGGAAGTTCCAACTAATATCTAAAAAAGATAGACCTTCACTGACATTGCCGAATGTTGGAGAATCTCTTAAATGATTCCCCCTAAATGTTAAGACACCTTTAATTTCTGAGTAAGTCTCTGGAAAAGTCATTGGCGTTGCTTCGTTATGAAATGTCGTCTTTTGATTGGGCCCCGATAGGTTATAACTAATATTATGGTGATCATAATGGGGTATATCCATTAATACTGGATATTCAAAAGGTTTCTTAAAACGGCTCTCTGAATATATTGCTTTTTCAAGATTCTCTTTTTCCTTCAAAGTATGGGCATTCATACGATGCGTTTCATCCATCAATGCCAGAGTCGCCTCACTTTTTTCATATGTAAGGAAATAGAAGAGAATACATGCTGATAAAACAATAGTGAAAACTGTAAGACTTGAAAAGATCAATTTTTTCATAAACATTTCCTCTACTATTCATTTGTTTTCTTTATTCTATCAGACTTTTATCACAGACTGTCATACTTATTTTTATCATTTTTTTACAGATTTAGACAACTCTAATTTGTAGTGTAGTAAGACCGTGATTTACTTTGGAAACTAGCTTTTTTTAGATTTTCTTTTTTTTCATGCTATATTTATTCAATTAACAAGGCTCTCTTTTCAAAGATTGTTGCTATTTGCTTTTGGATCGTTAGCCAAGCGGATGCTTGGTTCTCCACGCAAAGCGTGAAGGTTTTGAAAATAAAACAACCATTAACAAAAAACACATAAGTTCTCATTTGAGAGTCTCATGTGTTTCACCAGCATTTTTTCAGCTATTGTAAGTTATTATTAATTTTATCGAGTACACGTAAAAAGACATCCAAATCATCTTTCGGTATTCCTTCTGAAATTTGTTCAATCGTTTTTTGTGCTTGCTTGATGAGACCAATTTGCATCTTTTTCCCTTCAGAAGTTAGAAAGATCAGGTTGGTTCTTCCATCAACAGGGTGTTGCACTCGTTTAACTAATCCTCGCTTTACCAGGTTATTTATCAACCTTGATACACTCGGTTGATCTTTACCGGTTAATTTCGCAAGTTGTTGTTGTGTCATTCCATCTTCTTCCCATAAGCGGATCATAATCGACCACTGGTCATGTGTAACAGGATAATCGTTATCTTTAAAATTTTTATTTAATCGATTAATAACGAGTCGACCAGTGTTAGCAATTCTATATCCAATCGATTCTTGCAAAACGTACTTTCGATAGTCCATATTGATCCCCATTCATTCGCTCATTTAATACTTTGATCGTACAATAAGGGCACGTGTTGTTCAAGTTTTACTTCAACGATTTATTATAACAGTTCGACCACTTTATTTAGTAATTGTTGACCCGTTATTACGGCTTCACCGCCACCCTGAGCTAATGCTTCATTTCCACCGCCTTTACCATTCACTAATGGTAACGTCTGTCTAACTATGTTATTCATACTTAATTCACTATCATCTCCACGGCCAAATACGAATTGAAGCTTGTCTTCATTTTCTGCAACTAGGAACACATTAATATCATTTCTTTCAGAAATTAGAAGTCGAACTAGCTTTTGTAACTCTTGAATGGTGCGATTTTGAAAAACTCTCGTTAAAATAGGTATCCCATTTTGAAGGTTAGTCTTCTCCTGAAGTTCCCTAATCTCATACTGTAATAGTTGTTCACGGGTTTCCTCTAACGTTTTTTGAAGGTCTTTTTCATGGTCGAGTAAACGATTGACAGCGGATACCATGTCTTGTTCAGGTGTACTCAGCAACTGAGTTAACTGGCTAACGACTTTATGCTTCGCTCGAAACTGCCTCAATACGCGCTCTCCACACACAAACTGAACTCTAATCTTCTTTTTTTGACGTTCCCAATTTAAGATTTGGATCGCTCTCACTTCTCCTGTTGTTTTCGGATGGGTTCCACCACACCCGTTATAATCCAATTCAGGTATAATGACAAGGCGAATATCATTTTGAATGGTTGGTACTTTCCGTAATGGGTATTGCCTTAACTCCGATTCAGTTACCCATTTTGTTTCAACAGATCTATTTTCAAGAATGACTTGATTAGCTAGAGACTCCACTTCAATAACTTGTTCTTCTGTAAGTTGATCAATATCTAAATCAATCGTGACAAATTCTGTACCTAGATGAAAGCTTACGGTTGACATATTAAACAACTCTTCAAAACAAGCAGATAAAATATGTTGGCCCAAATGTTGCTGCATATGATCAAAACGACGCTGCCAGTTAATGACGCCGAAAACTTCATCACCATCTAAAGGCTTTTTTATGTAATGACGAACTGCCCCATCGATTTCTTCAACATTTATAACAGGTACATCATTTATCGTTCCGACATCATGTGGTTGTCCCCCGCCTGTAGGATAAAATGCAGTTTCAGTTAAGACGGCATATAAGTTTCCTGTCTCATCTTTTTGTTGCTTTATAAGCTGTGCTGTAAATGATTGAAAATACGCATCACGGTAATATAATCGTTCTACCAAACAAAACACTCCTTATGTACTCTCAGCTTGATACACTAAGTTCGATTGGTCCTTATTGTTATTATATATAGAAAACTAGCCGATTGGCGAGCCTTTAAGCGAAGACAGCGGTCTATTGTTACTTTTACTTAATGCCTCAAATTGTTTTACTACGTCGAATGTACTTCTTTGCTGGCAATTTATTGTTTCTTAACGTGCAAAAAAACAGTGTGACCGCATACGAACTACGGCCACACTACTTTGCTTATGACTTATTTGGTTTGTGTAGCAAATTTTGCTTTCGCTTCAATACGACGACGGTGCAGGATTGGCTCTGTATAACCACTTGGTTGCTCAATTCCTTTAAACACAAGCTCGCATGCTGCTTGGAATGCAACCGAGTTATCGAAATCAGGTGCCATTGGACGATACTCTGCATCTCCTGCATTTTGCTCATCCACAACTGCAGCCATACGCTTCATTGTTTCTAATACTTGTTCTTCTGTACAAATGCCGTGGTGAAGCCAGTTCGTCACGTGCTGACTTGAAATGCGTAATGTCGCACGGTCTTCCATTAATCCAACATTATTAATGTCAGGAACTTTCGAACAACCGACGCCGTGCTCTACCCAACGTACAACATAACCTAAAATACCTTGCGCATTATTATCAAGTTCTTTTTGAACTTCTTCAGCACTCCACTGTGGATTAGACTCTACAGGAATTTGTAAAATTTGATCCTGTAAATTTGTTATGCTATTTTTTAACTCATCTTGAATAGAAGTCACTTCAACTTGGTGGTAATGAAGTGCGTGTAATGTTGCAGCAGTCGGTGACGGTACCCATGCAGTATTAGCACCCGCTTTTAGTTGACCACCTTTTTGCGTTAACATTTCTGCCATTAGATCTGGCATTGCCCACATACCTTTACCAATTTGCGCACGTCCTTGTAAACCACACGCAAGACCGACATTTACATTTGACTTCTCATACGATTGTAACCACGTCGATGACTTCATATCGTTTTTACGAATCATTGGACCAGCTTCCATCGATGTATGCATTTCATCCCCTGTACGATCAAGGAAACCTGTATTAATAAAAACAACTCGTTCTTTTACTTCATTAATACAGTTTTTTAAGTTTAGAGATGTACGACGTTCTTCATCCATAACCCCAATTTTTAATGTATGTCGCTCAAGACCAAGTAAATCTTCTACACGGTTGAATAGTTTGTTAGAGAATGCAACTTCTTTAGAACCATGCATTTTTGGTTTAACGATATAAATTGAACCTTTGGTTGAATTAGCTACTTTACTATTTTTTATTAGATCATGCTTTGCTATTAAACTAGTAACCAAGCCATCTAAAATACCTTCTGGAACTTCTTGACCATTCGCATCAAGTACTGCGTTGTTTGTCATTAGATGACCTACGTTACGAACGAACATAAGCGAACGTCCACGCAATGTTAATGTGGCTCCAGAAAGAGCTGTATACGTACGATCTGAATTAAGCTCTCGAGTAACCGTTTGTTTTCCTTTTGCAAATGTGGCAGATAAGTTACCTTTCATTAGTCCTAACCAGTTACGATACACTTCAACTTTATCTTCTGCATCTACTGCAGCTACAGAGTCTTCACAATCCATAATCGTTGTAAGTGCCGATTCCATTAGGACATCTTTTACACCTGCTTGATCAGACTTACCAATTGGATGATCACGATCAATTTGGATTTCAAAGTGCAAACCATTATTCTTTAATAAAATAGTTGATGGATCTTCAGGATGTCCCTGATAACCTACTAACTTTGTCTGATCTTGAAGTTCAGATGTTTTTCCACCACTATGTAAAACAACTAATTTATTATTCTTAATTGAATAATTCTCAACATCTTTATGAGATGCATCTACTAATGGTGCTGATTGGTCAAGAAAGTCTTTAGCAAATGAAATAACTTTTTCACCACGAACTGGGTTATATCCCTTTCCTTTCTCAGCGCCATTTTCTTCAGAAATAACATCGGTTCCATATAGTGCATCATATAGGCTGCCCCAACGTGCATTTGCTGCATTTAATGCATATCTTGCATTATTAACTGGTACAACTAGTTGTGGCCCCGCTTGAAGAGCGATTTCATCATCAACGTTTTGCGTTGTAATCTCGAAATCTCCTACTTCAGTTTCAAGATAGCCGATCTCTAGTAAAAATGATTTATATGCATCAAACGAAAAGTCTTTATTTTCTTTATGCCATGTACTAATTGCTGATTGTAATTCCTCACGGCGTCCTAATAACTCCTTGTTTTCTGGAGCTAATTCAGTAATTAACGTTTCTAAATTTGACCAAAATTGCTCACTAGTAATCCCACTTCCTGGAAGCGCTTCAGAGTTAATAAAGTCATAAAGCACTGAAGCTACTTGAAGATTTCCTACTTTTAAATAGTCTTTCATATTTATTGCCTCCTTCATATGATCACATTGTACATTTAGTCCAACAGCTTTCAACTGTTATATAACATTATGAACTTATTATATAACATACAGACCAAAAAAGAAACAATTCTGAAAAAACTAAGCGAGAAATTTTAAAATGTAGGTTTTCATAAATGTACGTAAGAAAACGGGTGTTGGGGTGACTAGGCATTGCTCCAATACAGAAACATTGAGACACCCCAATATGGAAAAATAGCAACATCTAATGGCCTTTAGAACCTTATCTCCATTTATATGGTAATACTACATTCTAAAATTACCTTTAGGAGCTTGCGTTCATTATTAAAAACAAACACACTCGAAAACCCGTTTAAGCCCAACTCATCGACTACTGATTTTAAGCCTTCTTTTTAAGCGTTGTTACGACCTCGTACCTTCTACTTTAGAAGACTAATAATTCTAGTTATTCATTAAGAAAACCGTCTTTTGTTAAGACGGTTTTTCTTTGAGTTAATGGCTTTTTCTATTCTTTTTCTTTTAAAATTTGTTGTCGAAACTCTTTAATTGCCCTGCGGTATTCTTTTACTTGTTCCTTAGAAATCTCGTTATGACCGTACCTTACTTGTTCGTAGGTTGAAGTTATGACCTTTTTAATATCTTTATCTACGTCAATTGGATGAAACCATTCTTCAATCGTTTGTCCCGGTTTTCTTTCCATTCCTTTTTTGGCAAGAATTCTGTCTAAATCAAATAGCATTCGTCTAATTTCGTTTTTGGGCTTTTTTCGTCGCCAAAATCGGTTAGATGGGTTATTACCTTCTAATTTTAAACTGTCAACTACCAAAGTGTTCGAACCCTCTTGCACTATTGGTCGTAACTTTTTCTTAACGATTATAGAAATGACCCAAACGACAAGTCCAATCCCAACAAGTGCTATAACGATATTTCCAATAATTGAAGCTAAATCATAAATAGGAAACTCTCTTATTTCCTCTAGAGGATCTGCCATTTCACTACTTCCTGCTTCTCCTTCTTGTTCGATCATATTAGGATCATAAAAGCTTAATAAATAAAAAAATGGGTAGGCAATCAAATAGAACAAATAGGCAATAGCTCGAATGATAAAAGATAAAATGATGTTTAATACAGGGAATACAAGCCATCCTAAAGCAGCTACCCCTCCTAAAAGCAGTAGAACTCCAATCTGCCAGTACCCCCGCCCAGTCGTGTTTCTATCTGTTCCTTTACTTTCAAAAGAGAACTTAAATAACTTAATTGAAACCACTAAGAGAAATTGAATGACAATGATTAGGATAAAAACATCTCTATTTTCCAACGAAAAAAAGTGTAAGAAATAAAGTAATCCAATGACAAACGTACTTAAAAAGATATTCCATGACTCACTCGTTTCTTCTACGACGGAAAGAACTCGCCAAAATATATAGGTCGCTAGTAAAAAAGCCAATATATAATGAAACCCGAAGACAATTGCTAGTATGGAAACAAGCGGAATACAAAGTATCCCTAACTTTTTATTTTTTGTTTTGAACAACACAAGTATGTAAGTAACAACAGCTATTGTCATAAAGACAGCATAAGTCAACGGCGGATATTCACCGTGAATGATGTAGAGGGGTAGTATAATTAAATAAAGCAATAGAACTTCTATACTAAAATGAAGAAAAGGAATGAGTTTACGTTCCTTGAGCTTCATCTAGTTCACCCCCAATAGATAAAACTTGACCAGCTTCTTTATGAGATTGGACACGATAAATCGTCGCTCCCGCTAGTTCCCACTGTTTGAATTTGAGTTTTAATGCTTGATGTATAGCTCCAAAGTGAAGATAAAACATTTCATTTTTCGTATTCGATTGAATATAGTTAAGCATTTCTTGACAATCAGTAAGTACTGTACTCCTACTCACTCTTGCTAATAATTCAAGCGCTTTTAAGAGATGATCTTTTCCTGTTCCGGTCGGTAAATGAATAAATGGTCCGCTTGGCCCTCTCATATTAATAAACAACTCAAATGAGATTTGATTTTTAATGGCAAATTGACAAGTATAAGCCACATGACTTAGCACTTGTTCTAGGTTTCCAACCGTTTGATGCTTAATTTCTGTACTTTGAATATTAACTATAATGCACCATTTCGAAATTGTCGTTCTTTCAAATACCTTCGTTTGCAATGATTGGGACCTAGCAGTAGCTTTCCAATTGATTCGGTTAAATGGATCGCCTGAAGTGTAGTCTCGAGTCCCCATGGCCATCATCATATCTTCATGGAGCGAATGATTTCTCGGATGTTCTCCTTGATTATGTTGCAGTATTTGCTGCAGACCACGTACCGGAATTAACGTTGGGTAAACGATAAGTTCTCCCCTGAAATTACCTCGATACCCTAGTCGAATTTTCCCTAGATGCATCATATCTGAGATTGTATATTCAATTGTTCTTAACTGAATAATTCCTCGTTTACGTGCTTTAACATTCGTACGATGGATGACTTTTTGCTGACCTAAAACAACGACTGGAAACGAATAGACTCCTTGCTTATTCGTTGGTTGATCCACCATTGTTATCGCATCATCCGGATCATAAAGAAAAAGGGTTAACTCACCTTGAGTGATTGGCATTTTTGTAATGTTTTCTATCGGAATTTTAAGAGTTCCTTCGTCTTCTGGAAACATCCGAACAGTAACTTTTTCACCAGGTATGGATAGATTATTACTGATATATTTCAAATAATAATGGTTAAGTAGCAGGAGCATGATAAAAAGCAAAAAAACACCAAATAGGATAGCTGATTTAGTATAAATCAAAATGACAAATAAGATTGGTAAGGACCATAACAAGTAATTATATAGCTTAGGAACGATATATTGCTCGGTCCAACTCATGATGGATCAGATCCTGCTTCTACAGGAACTTCGACTTTAGCTAATATCTCTTCTAGTGCATCTTGTTTCGTTTTTCGCATAGAACCTTCTATCGAAAGAACTAGTCGATGAGAGAGAACATATCGAGCCATTTCTTTGACGTCTTGTGGTGTCACATAATGGCGATCAGATACATAGGCTTTGGCTTGAGATGCACGCATTAAAGCGATTGTTCCACGCGGACTGACCCCAACTTCAACATATGGTGAACTTCTCGTTTCCTTAACGATATTTAAAATATACATTTCAACTTCGTCTGTCATCTTGACTTTTTTAATGTTTTGCTGCATTTCCTTAATTTCATCTAATGTTAAAACGACCTCTAGTGAATCAATGGGTTCATTCTCACGATACATTTTCAGCATTTTCTGTTCTTCTTGCAAATTTGGATAGCCTACCTTTATCTGAAGTAAAAAGCGATCCATTTGGGCTTCTGGTAGGGCGAACGTTCCTTGTTGAGAGTCAATCGGATTTTGGGTAGCTATTACTATAAAAGGTGAAGGTAATTGAAGGGTTTCTCCATCAATGGTTACTTGCCTTTCTTCCATTACTTCAAGTAAGCTCGATTGTGTTCTCGGCGTCGCACGATTAATTTCATCAGCTAATAAAATATTTGTCATAACAGGACCAGGCCTTAATTCAAAAGCTTGTTCTTTTGGATTAAAAAATTGGATTCCTGTCACATCACTAGGTAACACGTCTGGTGTAAATTGGATACGTCGGAATGTGGCATCAAGGCACCTAGCCATCGACTTCGCTAACATCGTTTTTCCTGTACCAGGAACATCTTCTAGAAGTACATGCCCTCGGCTTAATAAAGCAATGACCATTAATTCAGTCATCTGTTCCTTCCCTACTAAAACTTTACCGATCGAGACTTTGAGTTCTTTTATTTTTTCAGTGTTATTCATAATTCCTCCTTAGTTAAAACACTACAAAGCTTCCTTCTATTAGAAAAGTGGTGATGACTCCATCATTTCCATCTAGCTAATTTTATACTATTCCTACGTTCTACAGTGTTCTATAGTTTCAATTTTTTAATCTTTTCGACATCATTTGAAAACATTCTTATTATATTCTTCCCAATTTTGTAATGATTACAGTCCTATATTCCCCTACTTATCAAGTGCCTTCAGTAAAGAAAAACGATGCGTCTATTGAAACACATCGTTTTTTACATTGAATATTTTCATTCTATTTTTTTTACTTTCGAATAACAAGTTTTCTAAATGACCCTCTAATTAAGTTCTCCTAATTTCTTTCTACTTTCTCGATCAATCAACTAATCGACTAGATTTTGATTTTTCATACGTTTTTTGGATCCTTGCAGCCAGCTTCGGTTTTAACAAGAAACCGATTGTCAGTGCGAGTAACCAGAACCCACCTAGTATTAATAGATTTTTCCAAACAAGCAAGGCAATTGCACCACCTACGGCTTCACGTAATAGATTTATAGCATAGGAAAACGGCATGAATGGATGTATCATTTGGAAAAACGGTGGGGCTACTTCAATTGGAAAAGTCCCTCCTCCACTTGATAGCTGTAACACAAGAAGAACGATTGCTAATGCTTTTCCGATATTTCCAAGAATGGAGGCAAGTGTATAAACCATTGTCATAAAAACGACCGCTATAATTACGGAGAATAAGATTAACAACCATGGATGAGCAGCATAAATGCCCAGTATTGTTAAGTTCCCGATGCTAACAATTAGTCCTTGTAACACACCAACAATTAAAAATAAAAACATTCTTCCAAAGTAAATCTGACGCAATGTATACTCTTCTCGTCGATCTGCTGCGTGCAAATTTACGCTAATTAAATTCGATAATAATAGCGCCCCGACCCAAAGACTTAACGTTGTATAAAATGGAGCGTTCGCTGATCCGTAGTTAGGGATCGGGAACAACTCGTGTTCAATTAAATGTACAGGACTAGCAAAAAACTCACTTTCATCATCTAAATCATTTCGAAGCAACATGATCATTTCATTGATCCGATCATCCTTTTCAATTATACGAAGTCGATCTGCGGCCTCACTAATGTTATCTTCAACTTCAGGAAGTTGCGTGCGACCGAATTCAGCGAGTTCACCTATTGACCGCTGAATATGTGGTAAGTGCTCTGCAATAGAATGGGCAACCCTTAAATAGTCTTTCTCTACGCCTGGCAGGTCTTCCCTAATTAACCTTGACATGCGATTTACATTCTTTTCAAGGTCGGGTAAATCATTTCGAACAAAATGACCTAAAGTTTCTATAACATCAATGACCAACGGTAAATCACTTTGAATTTTTTCCGTTAATTCATTTATTGTTTGTTCTACTTCAGGTAACCTATCAATCAACTGAGCGATATTTTCTTCTCCTTCAATCGCTATTATTTCAGCATGGATTAAAACCTCTTCAACAGACTTGAGATCAGCGTATACTTCATCCAACGAATGACTAGTATCATGCAATTTAGTTTCTATGCTACTTATTGCATGTTCAATACTATCAGCTCCTGGCCCATTTAGTGAGTAATGGAGTTCTGTGGATACACGCTCTACTTCTTGTACACGTTCTCTAGTGTCTGTAATTTTAACTGTTCCAATGCTTTCTCCTGCTTCCATTCTCTCAATAACTATTTGAACATCTTTTTGAAGTGACTCAAGCGCTTCTTTCGTTCGTGTTAATTGATCGATAACAGTAAGAATCCCGTCATCTTGTGAAGACTCATATACAAAGGTGTACATCTTAATACTGTTTTCTAGTAGTCGAATATGAGAATTTAACTCATCGTTTAGTTCCTTTAATCTTTCTAGTACTTGTTCTTCTGCTTGTTCGTCTTCAAGCATAGCTAATGCTTGGTCAATAGAAGCCGCCGTTTGGCTGAAGAATAGTACCTGATGGACTAGTGTATCTATTACAAACATAGAAGATTTTTGTGCCTCATCCATGAATTTCTCAAGTGCAATCATATATTCTTCGATAGACTCTGCTCTTTGTTCAACGCTAGGAACTATCTTTTGTGCATTTTTAATAGTTTCTTGCGCTAACCGCGCTGCTTCTAATGCTTCATCTAAATATTCCGCTATATTAGAATAATGAGCATTAATACTATCTAATTCATTTACTGCATTTTCAATTTCTGGAATAGCTGCTTCTAACTGAAGTATTCCTTCTCCTAAATTGTAAATTTGAGGAAATTCATTTTCTATTCGAACAATGTGTTCCGCTCCCTCTCTAATTTGAGGAATGAACTCTTCTAATGCTAACAATTGATCGACATGCTCCTCAACCTTATACCAATTATCATCGATATCAATTATCCACTGAGCAAATTCGTTCACTTCAGGAAAACGTTGCTCTAAATCATAGATCACTTGTTTAACCCTTCGCAGTGTTGGAAGTTCTTCTTCTAACCTCAAACCCAACCTGTCAAACTCTTGAAATAATGTTTTTGATGTTTCAGAAACAAACTGATCATTGATTTCTTTTACGATCGTGGACGCTCCAGCTGATGTCATCTTTGGAGCAATTGCATTAATTTTTTCATTGACATGATAATAGACTTGAGCCTGAATTGGCTCTCCTGTAAGAACATGAGCTAGATCTTCTGAGAAATGAGGGTCGATAAAAATACTTGCATAGTAGTCCCCGTATTCAACCCCTTTTTCTGCTTCTTTTCGTGAAACAAACGCCCAGCCTAAATTGTCGTTGTCCTTTAAATTTTTAACTAATTCTTCTCCTATATTAATAGCTTCACCGTCAATCTCAGTTCCTTGATCCTCATTGACAACTGCTACCTGTACTCCTTGGGTATTTGCATAGGGATCCCAAGCTGCCCCTAAGTTAAACCATGCATATAGCGACGGTAAGATGGCTAATCCAATTAAAAGAATGCCGACAAGCGGGACCCGCTTAATATTTAAAAGATCTTGCTTAAAAATATTCCATATATTCCCCATTACTTCCTCCTTTATTGCTACGTCTCAAACACTCTTTAATCCTCATTTAAACAAAAGACAATTCTGGATCTAACCCTAATTTCACTTAATAGTTCCTTAAAACGCCCTCATTATAAAATATCAGTATGAACTGTCTATGAACTGATTGGTCACTATGGGTTGTACAAGTGACTATTAATGATGTATAACCTAAACCAAAATTAATGATATGAATATTATGTATAGTGAACAGTCTACCGATTACTTTAAATGACAATGAGTCTCTTAGAATACAACGTGCCTTGACAAGATAAGAGATAAAAATAAGGGAATTAACTCAGATTTTCAGGCTATTCCCTGATAAATTTGTAGACTTACTCCATGTTATGATGTATCCAAGGGATTAAATCTAATATAGAGACTAGACTACTGTACTAGGCAACAAGAAAAAGCTTCACAGAACGTAAATAGAGAATGGAGCGTTATATTCAACTACTGTCTTTTAACAAACCTAGCGTCACACCTGTTACCTAGTACAAAAAGAAAATACATAGAAATATTTTGAAATTATAGAATACACCTCATCTTCACTTTCAATTTTGAGGTGATAACAAGCTGGATTTTGAGATCTAGCGATAAAGGAGGAGATAAGTATGTTAAAAGAAACTATTTTAGTTTGTATTAGTCATCCAATTCATGCAGAAAAATTAATTCAACGAGGAAAGGCATTAGCTAAAGCATTTAATGGGGAATGTCTAGTCCTTTCTGTTGATACGAAAGCTTATGACGAACTTAATTTTAATCAATTACAAACAAAATACCTTTTTGAAAGCTTGGCAAAAAAATATGAGGTGAAATTAATTACTAGAAATACAGACGCTAAGAATATCGCCACTGCTATTGCGGAAACTGCACTTGAAAAGAATGTTACACAAATTGTAATTGGTCAATCTATACAAACGAAAGTCCAACTATGGACAAACGAACCTATTATTAATAATTTATTAAAAAAAATCACCGGAATAGATATTCATATTGTAGAAGTAAACAGGGATTTTTATTATGAGAGCGACTCATACGAAAGAGGAAATCATGCTCACTTAATAGAGGAAGACGGGCACTACATACTATCTTTTGATAGTTTAACTAATGATCATTTGAAAGGTATTTTCTTTAAAGAACACTCTACTGATTTCTCAAACGGATTCTTTGTAATTGCAGAACCTACTGAACTAAAAGTTATTCGTATACACGAGGGAATTGCGCAAAGAGAGGAAGTACTTGCCAATACAAAAATCTAATTGTCCTACATACAACCAGCTTAGGTTTTATACAAACCTAAGCTGGTTGTTGTTTATTAACTTCAAAACTTTAAAATCTATTACCTATTAATAACTTCGCCTCTTACACCACGGATAAGTTCAATCCTAGCTCCTTCATTATATAGATTGCCATAGATTTGACCTCTTATGGATGCTACTGAGAATTTTTTCAATGTAACATCTCCTGTGACCTTTGCAGCTAGATCTAGTTTAGCTCCAGGTAACACAATTACATTTCCATTGACTTCGCCCATCAGCAGCGTATCCGTTTCAATAACGACTGTTCCTGTTTGATTGACCGTAGATAAATTCATAAAAAGCCCCCTCGATAGTCCCTTACTTTACTAGCTAACTTTTAATTTCTTTTTTAGTTAATTGCACTGTATGTCATTAACGCAACGTATTGCGTGTCTACCTCTACCTGGTATAAACTTCCTCAAATTTTATCCTTAATGTAATAATACTTTTGAAACTATTTTATTATTATCAGGAGAAATCCTGAATTTACTAATAAAACTCCCTTAACTATTTGTTATAAAAATCAGGTAAATGATGGGTATTCATGGAGATAGCGACGAAAGCAGACTATCGCACTTTTATAGAAAAATGCTTACTGTTGATAAAAACCTATGAGCAATAATAAAAATGACGACCTAGATAGAAAATCGTCATTTTTATAAGGAAATAAATAAAATTCTTTTGTTTTCTCAGCCTACTTGTTAATTAATAGGAAGAGATTTTTTTTGCAAACAAATCTAATTTGGCATAATCCAGATGATTTCTTGAATTCTAACAAAAAAAGATGAATCATTAGTTGATAACACAATGTGATCAGGCTTCACATCTGTTAAATTTCCGCGAATGCTCCCACGACTTGTTTCTACTACAAGCTCTTTCCCCTTCACGGATTGTAAAACTTGAACGACATATGGATCATAAAGCGTAACCATTTGTTGTTGCACAGTTTGATGGCTTTGATGCTGGTGAAGATTTCTCGTATAGTCTACCCCATTGTAATACATTGCTTTCCCTCCCAATTGTTTAAACAATGTATCATATGCCTAGAGCCAGTTTTGTTGTGGGCTAATATCCATGACATAACATGATGAATAAAAGTCATCTAAAAAAGGCCTAGAATTAGACCTTTTCAAACCATAAGCATAAATTAGGATTAAGCTACCCGAAACCCTATAGACTATCTCTATAAAAAAGCAATAAGTTCTTCCAACAATAATTCAGGTACTTCTTCAGGAATAAAATGACCACATGGTAGCGATTTTCCATGTACATTGTTGGCAAACTTTTTCCACTCTTCTAAAGGCTCAAAGCATTTATCGACAACACCATTCTCTCCCCACAGCACTAATGTCTCACATTCTATCTTTCGATTGCTTGCAAGGTCTTCTCGTTCATGAGCAAGGTCTATACTTGCTCCTGCCCGGTAGTCTTCACACATCGCATGAATTGCATTAGGTAATTGGAAACACCGGAGATATTCTTCGTAGGCTTCCATGCTGAAAGGTGACTCACTAATTGATTGATATCGTGCCAGCTTAATTAAATTTGTCTCCAAGAAATAAGAAGGATTTTGAGAGATTAACTCTTCTGGGTACGGAGCGTCTTGAATTAAGAAAAACCAATGATAATAATATCGTGCAAAGACCATATCCGTTTTTTCGTACATGAGAAGGGTTGGGACCACATCTAGTGCGACAAACTTTTTTACTCGTTCGGGGTGATCTAAAGCTAGACGATACCCTACCCTTGCTCCACGGTCATGACCGACTAAATAAAATTCTTCAAAGCCTAACTCTCTCATCACTTCGACTTGATCCTCAGCCATTACTCGTTTCGAATAATTACGATGATCTGAATTCCCCTCAGGCTTACTACTATCACCATATCCACGAAGGTCAGTCGCCACCACAGTAAATCGCTCAGCTAATTGATCGATCACTTTATGCCACATCACGTGCGTTTGAGGATAACCGTGTAACAATAAGAGCGGTGGACCTGAGCCCCCTTTTACTCCATTAATCGTAGCACCATTCGTATGTACCTTAAATTTCTCGTATTGTTTTAGCATAACAACCTCCTAGATTAAAATTTGCACATAATACAATTATTGAATTTTCTGACATTAAATTCAACAAGTACTTGTACACAAATAACAACAATCTTAGACAAGTTATGTAATTATTCTAGAACAGCTTCGAACACCAGTTATGATTACAGTATACTTATAGTTTTTCCTCTACAGTTCACCCATCACTGCTTTTGCTTACTGCCTCCTCCTAGTTTTTTCCTCTAGCGCACACCATTCAGGGTTTTTGCCTCCTGCTTTCTTCCAAAACGAACACAACTATTTTTATTAAAATAAAAGGTTGTTTTCGTAAACTTTGTTGCTTTTGGACCAATTTTCTTTTCAAAAGCTTCACGCTATGCGTGAAGAGCCAAATAAAAAGAACAAGCCTAAACTTGTTCATTCTAATTACATATGCTTTTACTGGGCAACATACTCACATGATGTTTTTAGCGTTGCCAACTATGAACCTTAGAAATTAAACTTCAATAATTAGCCCAATCAACCAAAAGAAGAAAGCCCCTTTTTCGTAAGTTTAATAATAAGTTCTGCCATTTCCTTTGGTGTTTTATCCATTCCGTTTTTTAACCATTCTTGGATCACATTGATGCTGCCGCTTATGGCAAACAACGTCAAGTAATCAGAAAGTTTCGTACCAACTTCATGAGTAGACATCATATTTTTTACTGTCACCTCATGTGCCAGCATCATCACTCTTTTTTGAAACGTACTATTACCATGCTCACTAAATAGTGTAAGAAAGCTATCGCTATTGGTTGCTACATACTCTAATAACTTTTCTGTCATCTTAAGTGCTTCTTCGTCTTCATTGTAATTATAACTCGTTAGGGTCTCAGTCATATCCTGAATGATTTCTTCTTCTATTTGATGAAGAAGGTCATATTGATCTGAGTAATGTGAATAAAAAGTGGACCGATTGATGTCTGCCACTTCACATAATTCCTTAATGGTTATGGAGGATATTGCCTTCTCCTTTAACATTTGCATTAGACTTTCCTTTAGTACCATTCGGGTATATTTTTTACGTCTATCCATTTTTGATGTCAACATAAAAACCCACTTTCTCTTTTTTAATTATCCAACAGAATTATAAAATCTGTTGTTAAATAGACGTATGAAAGAAAACTGTTTGTTGTAAAAACAACACACTGTCGTTAAAATTGTATAGTAGTATCATTGATGATGCAAGAAGGAGATGGTTATGATCAACATTGCAGCACGAATCATTAAACATAGAGTACTAGTTGTGATCACTTTTATGATCATTACTGTCATCTGTGCTTTTGCACAGTTTTTTGTGTCTGTAAACTACAATATGGTAGATTACTTGCCGGATGACGCTCAATCTACAAAAGCGTTAGAAATTATGGAACAAGAATTTACGGGTTCCATGCCAAATACACGAGTAATGGTAAACGATGTGACAGTACAGGAGGCACTTCAATATAAAGAGAAGCTTGCAGCAATTGACGGAGTTTCTGATGTAACATGGTTGGATAATGTCGTTGACTTAAAAACACCTTTAGAGATGGTGGATCAGGAAACAGTAGAAACTTACTATAAAGATGGTAAGGCCCTGTACTCCTTAAGCATTCGCAATGGAGATGAAGTTGAAGTTACGGATGCTATCTATGAGCTAATAGGTGAAAATAATGCTATGGCAGGAGAGGCATTAGATACAGCAACTTCTCAAAATATGGCTGCATCTGAATCCATTTATGCTGCAGCATTACTAGTTCCGATCATTATTCTAATTTTAGTCTTATCTACTACTTCATGGGTTGAGCCGCTGTTTTTTCTTACAGCCATTGGAGTGTCTGTCCTTATCAACCTAGGAACAAACATTTTTATTGGTGAAGTCTCCTTCGTGACACAATCGGTTGCACCAATTTTACAGCTTGCCGTGTCGCTCGATTATGCCATTTTCCTCCTTCATAGTTTTTCAGACTATAGGAAGAAAACAGACAATCCGGAAGAGGCCATGCAACTTGCAATCAAAAAATCGTTTCCTGCTATTTCAGCTAGTGCAGCCACAACATTTTTCGGATTTACTGCACTTACATTGATGAACTTTGAGATTGGTTCCGATTTGGGCCTAAACCTTGTCAAAGGGATCGTTTTAAGTTTTATCAGTGTTATGGTATTTTTACCTGCGTTAACGATCTGTTTTTATAAGTGGATTGATAAAACACAACACAGACCGTTCTTCCCTAGTTTTAGAAAAATTGGAACGAGTGTAGTAAAAATAAGAATCCTTAGCTTGGTGCTTGTGTTCTCTGTCTTACTACCAAGCTTCTTAGCACAAAGTAATACTAATTTTACGTACGGTCTTGGGGAACAACCAGAAACAACACGTGCTGGAAATGATTATATCCTTATTGAAGAGGCTTTTGGCAAGTTCACCCCTATTGTGTTGCTCGTGCCAAAAGGGGATATAGCAAAAGAAGTAGAAATGGTCGAAGAGTTAAAAGCTATTAACCATGTAACGAATGTGATTTCTTACGTAAACACAGTAAGTCCTGTTATACCACCAGAGTATTTAGATGACTCGATAACCAATGAATTTTATTCTGAGAACTATAGCCGGATTATTATTAATACAGATACCCATACAGAGGGGGACGTTGCCTTCGCTGTTGTAGATGCAATTCAAAGTACAGCCGCTTCATATTATGGTGACGAATCCTATTCTCTAGGTGAAAGTGTGACATTGTATGATATAAAAAATACAGTACTAAAAGATAACACGGTTGTAAATGTCGTTACTGTTGTCGCCATTGCATTAGTTCTCATTGTTACATTTAGATCTATATCGATACCAGTGGTTCTGTTACTTACGATTCAGTCTGCGGTATGGATCAATTTATCGGTTCCTTATTTCACAGATACATCGTTAGTTTTTGTCGGATACCTTATTATTAGTACTGTGCAGCTCGCCGCTACTGTTGATTACGCCATACTACTAACAGAAGCTTATAAGGAGCATCGAAAGCAAATGCCTGCAGTTGCTGCAATTAAGAAAACATTGGAGGAGAAAACGTTCTCTATTGCAATCTCTGCTTCCATTTTGAGCAGCGTAGGATTTATCCTATGGATTACGTCTACCAATCCTATTGTATCAGCAATTGGGTTACTTCTTGGCCGAGGGGCATTTTTAGCCTTTATCATGGTTGTTTGTTTCCTTCCTGCAATGCTCTTGGTTTTTGATAAGGTGATAAAGAAAACTAGTTATAATGCAAAATTTTACGAGGAGAAATGATGATGAGAAAAAATCGACTATTACTTGTTTTTATGGCAACAGTGCTTATCTTTCCGTCATTTCTTGTGAATGCTACGACAAATGATCGTTCTAAAGAAAACAATGACGCTCTCGTTTTAGCTGATGGGAAGATCACCTCTAAGGATGAAGTCGTTTATGCTACATTAAGTCCCACAGGAGAGACGGAAGAAATTTATGTTGTAAATATTTTAGATGTTGCCAAAGCTGGAGCCATTTTCGATTATGGCACTTATTCTAACGTTAAAAATTTAACGGATTTATCGGAAATCCAGCAAGTGAACAATACCGTTCATATTGAGGCACCAGAAGGAAAATTTTATTATCAAGGAAATTTACAAAACGTAGAATTACCGTGGGAAATTGAAGTTTCCTATTCATTAAATGGCAGTAAAATTACCCCGGAGATCCTTCCCGGACAAGATGGACAATTACAAATTCACATCAGTACGTCAGCAAACGAAAAAGTAAACTCTGTATTTTATGAAAACTATTTATTACAGATATCCATTGAGCTGGATTTAACGAAATTCAGTAATATTGAAGCGCCTGACGGAACGATTTCAAATGTAGGTAAAAATCAGCAGGTCACTTTTACAGTATTGCCTGAACAATTGGGGGACCTGTTCGTTGAAGCACAAGTTTCAGATTTTGAAATGCAAGGGATTGAGATTGCAGCCGTTCCTTCTTCCATGTCAATTGAGGTACCGGAAACAAATATGACGGATGACATGCAGTCACTTAGTGATGCTATTCAGAAGTTAAACGATGGGGTTCGGGAATTCCGATCTGGTATAGCGGAGTTAAATGACGGTGTGTATAGTCTAAGGAATGGTTCTGGAAAATTTCAAGAAGGTATTGGAGAACTAAATCAGTCCTCTCCAAAGCTAATTGAGGCGTCAACAACGATCCACAACTCTCTTTCTATGATTAGCAAGTCTATTAGCGAGAATTCTCAAGATATGGATTTAGGCGAATTACAACAATTGCCAAAAGGGCTTTCGCAAATAGCTGGTGGACTTCTTCAAACGGCTGATGGACTTTCTCTTCTTAATGAAAATTATTCCGTTGCTTATTCAACATTAGGTGAAGCTATGAATAAAATACCTGATTATTCCATTTCGGAAGAGGAAATATTGGCCCTCTATGCGAGTGGAGCAGACAGTGCTACTATCGATAAACTTGTAGAAACCTATTCGGCTGCACTAACCGCAAAGGGTACGTACAATGCGGTAAAAGCGGGTTTTGATGCAGTAAATACTACATTAAGTGAGATAAGCACTGGAGTAAAAGAGATGGGTACCACCCTTGCAACAATATCTAAGGATCTCTCCTTATCTTTAGAGTCAATGGAAATGATTGATTCCTTTGTACAATTGGAAAAAGGAATGAAGGAACTATCCGCTGGTTACGGTGAATTCCATTCCGGATTAGTTGACTATACAAACGGTGTTTCACAATTATCTAATTCCTACAGCTCCATTCATTCTGGCCTCGTTGATTTATCAAAAGGAACAGGAGAACTAAAAACAGGTGCGGCTGAGTTACAAGAAGGTACAAATAAATTATACGAATCAACCAGTAATTTGCCAGAGCAAATGCAAGAAGAAATTGATCAAATGATTGCGGATTACGATAAATCTGATTTTGATGCAATATCGTTTATTTCCCCAAAAAACACAAAAATTAACTCGGTTCAATTTGTCATGAAAACAGAAAAAATTGAAAAAGACGAAGTTGATAGTTCCCCTATTGAAGAAGAGGACGAAATGAACTTCTGGTCGCGCCTATGGGCATTGTTTAAATAAATGATAACTAGTAAAAGTACCTGTTTCCCACTGACTTCTTAAGAAGTGGAGACGGGTCTTTTTTTATAGTCTATCTATAAAAGGTGTTTTCATTAGTAATGACACTCATATAACATCAGATTGTATCCATGTATAACGCCCATTCTTGGAGGTCAACCTAACTTCAGGTCAAATACACTAAGTTGAAAAAATTCATCAATTCCCCTCAAGGGTAAATTTAGATCTCAAATTTAGGAGTGGACAGCGTGGATAATGTTTTTGACTATGAAGATATTCAATTAATTCCGGCAAAAAGCGTGGTAAAAAGCCGAACGGAATGTGATACATCCATAACCTTTGGTAACCGTACTTTCAAATTACCTGTAGTACCTGCCAATATGCAGACCATTATTGACGAGAGGATTGCGATTTATTTAGCGGAAAATGGGTATTTTTATATCATGCACCGTTTTCAACCTGAAAAACGTATAGATTTTATTAAAGATATGAAATCTCGGAATTTATACGCATCTATAAGTATAGGCGTCAAAGAGGATGAATATCATTTCGTACAACAGCTAGCTGACGAACAGATAGCACCTGAATACATTACAATTGATATTGCACATGGTCATTCTAATGCTGTCATTGAGATGATCCAACATATCAAAAAGCTGATACCTGAAAGCTTTGTCATTGCTGGAAACGTCGGTACACCTGAAGCTGTAAGAGAGCTAGAACATGCTGGTGCAGATGCAACCAAAGTAGGCATCGGCCCCGGTAAAGTTTGTATTACGAAAATTAAAACTGGGTTTGGGACAGGTGGTTGGCAATTAGCTGCCTTACGTTGGTGTGCAAAAGCTGCCACTAAGCCAGTAATCGCTGATGGCGGAATTCGTACGCATGGTGATATTGCTAAGTCCATTCGCTTTGGAGCTTCGATGGTGATGATTGGCTCACTCTTTGCCGGCCATGAAGAATCCCCAGGAGAAACAATGGAAATTGAAGGAAAGCTATGTAAAGAATATTTTGGATCAGCCTCAGAGTTCCAAAAAGGCGAAAAGAAAAATGTAGAAGGAAAAAAAATGTACGTTGAACATAAAGGTTCTCTAGAAGGTACGTTAAAAGAAATGGAAGAAGATCTTCAGTCTTCTATCTCTTATGCAGGTGGAAACAAATTAGACGCCATTCGCCATGTCGATTACGTGGTTGTAAAAAATTCTATCTTTAATGGGGATAAAATTTATTAAAAAATAAAATAGTGCTTATTTTCCATTTCAAGACACCTTAAATTTAACCATTTATGTCTATAATAAAATAAATAGGTGTTTTCACTTGACTAGCAAACATTTCTTATATAATAATATTTACTGTATTAGAATTATTATAGATAACTTTTCTTATCCCGTTAATAATTCTTAAAATCTTATATCAAATTTTAGGAGGAAGATTAATTATGTCATTAATCGGAACTGAAGTTAAACCATTTAACGCAAAAGCATTTAAAGATGGAGAGTTTATCGATGTAACTAACGAAAGCATTAAAGGTAAATGGAGCGTATTCTGCTTCTACCCAGCAGACTTTACATTCGTATGTCCTACAGAGCTTGAAGACCTTCAAAACGAATATGCTACTTTAAAAGAGCTTGGTGCAGAAGTATACTCTGTTTCAACAGATACTCATTTTACACATAAAGGCTGGCACGACAGCTCAGAAACAATCGGAAAAATTACTTATGCAATGATTGGTGACCCTTCTCAAACCATCTCTCGTAACTTTGACGTTTTAGATGAAGAGTCTGGTCTTGCAGATCGTGGTACTTTCATCATCGATCCAGACGGTGTAATCCAAACAGTTGAAATCAATGCTGGTGGTATCGGTCGTGATGCAAGTATTCTTGTTAACAAAATTAAAGCAGCACAATACGTTCGCAACAATCCAGGTGAAGTTTGCCCGGCAAAATGGCAAGAAGGCGGAGAAACGCTTAAGCCTAGCCTAGACCTTGTTGGTAAAATCTAAGGAGTGTCATAAATGGTACTAGATGCTGAAATTAAGTCACAGTTAAATCAATACCTACAACTAATGGAAGGCGACGTTTTGCTTAAAGTTAGTTTAGGGTCTGATAAAGTATCAAATGAGATGGAAGCACTAGTCAACGAACTTACTTCTATGTCATCTAAAATCAGTGTCCGAAAAACAGAATTAGAGAGAACACCAAGCTTCAGCATCAATCGTGTGGGCCAAGAAACAGGCGTCACATTTGCAGGTGTACCTCTAGGACACGAATTTACTTCATTAGTGCTGGCACTTCTACAAGTTAGCGGAAGAGCACCAAAGGTTGACCAAAGTGTTATTGAGCAAGTGAAAAACGTAAGTGGTGAATACCACTTTGAAACGTATGTCAGCCTAAGCTGCCATAACTGCCCTGACGTTGTACAAGCTCTTAACATGATGAGTGTACTCAACCCTGGCATTACTCACACGATGATTGATGGTGCAGCATTCAAAGATGAAGTTGAAAACAAAAATGTCATGTCTGTTCCAGCTGTTTTCTTAAACGGTGAATTCTTTGGCGGCGGTCGTATGACACTCGAAGAAATTCTTGCGAAAATGGGCAGTGGTCCAGATGCATCTGAATTTTCAAATAAGGATCCATATGATGTACTTGTTGTTGGTGGCGGTCCAGCGGGTGCTAGCGCGGCAATTTATGCAGCTCGTAAAGGTATTCGTACAGGTATCGTTGCTGAACGTTTCGGTGGACAAGTTTTAGATACGATGAGTATTGAAAACTTTATCAGTGTAAAACATACCGAGGGACCTAAGCTTGTAGCAAGTCTGGAAGAGCACGTGAAAGAATATGGTATTGATATCATGAATTTACAGCGTGCTAAAGGATTAGAGAAAAAGGATCTCTTTGAACTAGAACTAGAAAACGGTGCGGTTCTAAAGAGTAAGACTGTCATTATTTCAACCGGTGCTCGTTGGCGTAATGTTGGCGTTCCTGGTGAACAAGAATTCAAAAACAAGGGTGTAGCCTACTGCCCTCATTGTGATGGTCCATTGTTCGAAGGAAAAGATGTAGCGGTTATTGGTGGCGGTAACTCTGGTATTGAGGCAGCGATTGATCTCGCAGGTATTGTCAATCATGTAACAGTCCTTGAGTTTAACCCAGAGTTAAAAGCAGACGCGGTTTTACAAGATCGTCTAAACAGTCTTCCTAACGTAACGGTCTTAACGAACGTTCAAACGAAGGAAATTACAGGTACAGACAGTGTCAACGGTATTACTTACATGGACCGTGAGACAGAAGAAGAAAACCATGTTGAATTACAAGGTATTTTTGTTCAAATCGGACTTGTACCAAATACCGATTGGTTAGAAGGCATGATTGAACGTAACCGCATCGGTGAAATCGTCACTGATAAGCATGGAGCTACAACATTACCAGGTTTATTTGCAGCTGGTGATTGCACAGATAATCCATACAACCAGATCATCATTTCGATGGGATCAGGTGCTAATGCCGCTTTAGGTGCGTTTGATTATTTAATTCGAAATTAATTAAAAAGTCGCTTAACTACTTTAATGGTAGTTAAACGACTTTTTTTTGAAACAGTTAGTATATTAAATACTTTATTAACTATAATCTAACCCTTCGATAAAAGACTTTCCTCTCATAGGTACCCTTTATAAATTAATCTTACTATTTCCGATCTGATAACGCTCTTCTGTTAACGGATTGCGGTGGTTGTTCCATCCAACCCTGATCAATCATAATATTAGCCCCATCTTCTGCGAAAAAGATAACCTCATGCATGAGTCGGTTGTAATGCACTCCAAGGTCGCGTCGTGGGCTAGTACCTAGACTAGTCCCGTAATGGCTAACAGAGGCTGCTGTAAGTGCTGCTATATGAAACATGATGAGTTTATCGGAAAAAGTCCGGGTAGTAGAGGATGTAGGTAAAGTATCCCAAGTCATAGGAGCGGGAAGTTCATTTTCGCTTAAAATCGATCCAAACACCTCAATCTGCTTTGAAGCAATTTGAACTCCCCTAATTAAATACCTTACGACTTCTTCATTTTCTGAAACTTGGCTAAAAGCAGTAATTAACGATTTGCCAAGTTGATTTCTTTCAATGTTAAAGAATAAGTTCATGATCTCAATACATGTTAAAGGCCTACGATCCCCTAACCATCCGGTCAAGAAGCTTTCCTTTTTGACATAATCTACTTTAGTCGGGCCTTCCATTTGAGGTGGTCTTAAGAATAATCCTTTCTCCTGCATGACATCTGCACATTTATTAAATAGTTGTGTGGTCGTTTCAGTACATTTAGTAAAAAATTTTCGAATATCCATACGTGCAGAATTGGCAAGGGCAAGTGTGTACGAATTTCCACCAATCTTTGCCATACTAAGGGCATAATATAAACAAAAGGTGTCTGAGAATAATTGTGGAGCAGATAGATCCACATCATCTTGTAAATTAAATCCATGTGGGACTGCAAAATTTTCTTGTTTAAATAAAAATTCGATATCATGCACATGTTGTTCCGAAAAATTTAAAGCTAATTGAATGGTTTCTTTGATTTCCTGGTCTTTGATATGCTGTAAAAAATGATTTAATACACAGATGGCCATGCTATCATTCATATATGTAGTCCAAAGGTCAGCGATTTCTGATGTGGAGAGTTTAATATTTCGCAATTTCTTTACCTCCAATTTTATTATGAGTTTAATTTAACCCAAATATAATTAGATTATTTTATAATTGCGGTTTTCTTAAGGGAGTATTCTATTTGTTGATAATAAATAATTTAAGACCGTAAAGAGCAAACTATATTCAGGAGGCGATTAAATGCTAATTATAAAGTTTGTTTTAAAATCACTATTTCGTAATTTGTTTCAACTGAATCGACAAGTACGTTTAAACTTAGGTAGTCTTTTATTCCTCCTGAGATTTACACCAACTAGATACTAAATAGTTTCAAATAGTAAGTGATAAATACTGGTTTATATTTCCATTTTATTTGGGACCAGTATTTTTTTGTTTCAAAGATCATTGCAAAATAAACTCTTCCACAAAGGGTCCTTATTGAAAATTGATTATTGTAAATACTATTATTGCAAATACTATCTCTACATAAAATAATTGTATTAAACTAACAAGCAGAAGAATTTATCTAGGTGTTCCTTCCTAATATATCCCCTCAAATTCATCTAACTTTTCCAGTCAACTTTATATTCATATTTCCACCTATTGCCTTTATCTACAAACAACGGGAATATGATGGACAACATTCTGTCTCTGATCCAAGCGGAAACAGGTGTCATTTCTTTTTTATTGTCTCCTGTTCTTCTACCTTCAGCTATAATCTTTTCAACACGAGGCCTGCGTTCCTGAACAAACAGCTCAAATATATTCTCCAAAGAATCTGACTCTTCAAATAGCAGCTTAGCCAGGTAACTGGCATCCTCAAGAGCAAGGGAAGCACCTTGTCCGGAGTTCGGACTGACTGCATGTGCAGCATCCCCAATGAGCACTGCCCTTCTGTTATTATGCCAGGAAGGCAGAGATTGGATGTCATGAACATTCCCTCTTATTAACTTTGGTGTTTTCTTAATAAGCTCCTCCACCGGACCGTTCCACCCTTTGCATATTTCTAAAAGCTCATTCCTTACTTCTTGATTAGCAACTTCCCCTAGCTCTTCTTTTGTAAGTTCTTGTTCCTTAACGATGTTATACCACCAACCTATTATGGCATCTTTCCTGGAGAAATTTCCGTAACCGAAAAATCCTTTCATTCCAAAAATCATGTACAATTTATGATCCTCTTCATCTATTAAAGGTACTTCTGTCTGTGGAACGAAACCTGCAATCCATTGCATGCCAGTAAAATCTGGTTTTGGAGCATCCGGCAGAATAATTTCCCTCGTCTTAGAACGGATGCCGTCTGCTCCAATAACGATATCCCCTTCTGCCGTACTCCCGTCTGCAAACTCCGCAGCAGCCTGTTTTCCCGAACCATCTGTAATATTTACAAGCTTTTTATTATAGTGGATAACAATACCCTTCCGCTCAACCTCCTCCACCAGAACTTTATGCAAAGCAGATCGGGAAATATTAACTGCAGGCTGAGCATATTTTTCCGTTAGCCCTCGATTAATCTTCCCAAGTATTTTTCCTTTTTGATTTAAAAAACGCATTTCAGTTGCAATTGTTCCGTGTTCTATGACTTTATCAGCTAGACCGAGAGACGCTAGCACATTCATACCATTCGGTGCTAGCTGCAGACCTCCCCCGATGTCATCACGTTTTGGATATGCCTCATAGATGGCGGACGTTATACCTGCTCTTTTTAAAAATAAGGCCATTGCAGTCCCAGCAATTCCACCACCAATGATTATTGCGTTTCTGCTCATTCTTCCTCTCCCCCTTCTGCAACCTCGTTTTCAGTTTCAACTGATCCTATTTTCCACAGCAGTAAATAAGAAATAATTCCATGAGACAGTAGCCCTAATCCGAGACCCGAAACAGTTCCCATCAAGGGACCTAAAATAAAATATCCATTTATAATCCCAAAACCTCCACCAAATGCAATTCCTAATATTAAAAATCCACCATAAAAAAGACCTGCTATATCGTTTAAATTAGTCAATTCGTATCTCCCCTTTCCATTTTATCTAACACTGTTAGTTTAAATCTAACAGTGTTAGTCTATAATGATATGATATACTTGTCAAGTGAAGGAGGAGTTGCTGTGCCTGCTAAAAACGAAAAATCAGAACCTAAAAAAATAAATAAATCAGTAATTGTCAAGGTTGCATTCAATGTACTGCTGGAAGAAGGGTTGAAAAAAATATCCATCAGAAAAATAGCTGAGCGGTTAGAAATAAAGGGCTCTTCTATCTATTGGCATGTTAAAAATAAGAATGAGCTTTTGGAGCTGCTAGCAGAAGAAATATGTAAAGAAATCTGTTTACCAGATGAGGAACTGGCTCTGGAAGAGCAAATTCTCCAAATTTCATACGAATTCAGGAGGGTATTATTAAAATACCGAGATTCAGCATATGTACTTGTGGAAACAGCACCGACAACTCCTTACCGGCTGGAGTTAATCAAAAAAATCGGTGGACTTCTTCACCAGTTGGGCCTTGAAAGTGAAGATATTTTTTCAGCATCATGGATGCTTAATAATTACATAACTTCCTTTGTTTTAGAGGAATACCGTTTTAATGACATTCCAATGGACGACCCGGATTCACTAACTTTTTTGGAACATCTGCCGTTTGACCCCTCCGCTATGAAAATGGAAAATGAATTTCAATTTGGATTAGAGGTACTGCTCGAAGGATTTAAAAGTAAAATTAAATGAGAGCCCCTCTTCCGTCCTAATAAAATTAGCGCTTTCCCCTGTTCCTAAGGGAATGCGCTCAAGCCTTGAACTGCAACTAATATTAAAATGCTCCTGATCCACCTCCACCGTCAGTAAACCCACCTGTGCTTCCACTTGTACCAATGCTCTGCTCGGCACTCTGGAAATTTGCTGTAACAGCGGCAATGATTAACCATGTTGGATCAAAGCCATAGGCTGTACTGGATTGCCATTCTTTTGTTTTGACTGTTTTCGCATAAATTGTTGCTATTTTGACCAGATTTCCTAAAAAGTTAAGTTACGGCGTGAATAGCTTAAAATCCCAACTGTAATAAAAATCATTGCTATTACAGTTAATCCTAGTGCATTAATCCAGTCTATATTTCCTGCTTCACCCACAGTCGTATAAGAAAATGGAGAAATACTTTGAACTATCTCTGGTAAACCAAGCATTGTACCGAACATAGGACCCGAGATTATACTAAATAGTACAGCAGCAAGTGATACTGCAATTGCACCTTTTGGGAGAATTCCTATCAAAAGAATTGTAAAAGCTCCAATGGTGAGTATTGCAGGAGCTTGATAAAATGTGACTTCCAGCATTGTCAGAAACATAGCATCACCAGTAGACACTTTTGCTGTGGTACCGGCACCTAATGCTAAAAAGATTAAAATGCCCCATAACCCTAAACCAACACAAATAAACTGACTCATCAATAAATGGACTCTACTCACTCCGGTTGCGAGGACTCCTTCCATAAAACCGTCTACTTCATCATGACGTAACCTTAACAAACCCAATACAAAATACACTGCCACAAATGTAGCTAAAAATCCCACAAATGACGCCATTATGGAACTAACTAAATCTGGGTTTCCACCAAACATTTCTAGCAGTTGGTCGTTGTTTAATCCTGATACCATATCTCGTATTTCATTGCCAATTCCACCAATTACCATTCCGAAGATAAACATTGCAACAACCCAACTAAGAATTACCCTGCGCTGAAGCCTCCACATTAATCCAATTGGACTTAATAGCATTCTAGAAGCAAAGGCAGGTCCCTTTTTGGCAGGAAATAAACCCATTCCAACATCCCTTTTTGTAACAAGATAGATTGCAATAAAGACAGTCGCAATAAACAATAAGTAAAATAACCAAAGAATCCACCAATTATTTTCATGGAATGCATATACTTGACCAAGCCAGCCCCACGGTGACAACCACACTAACCAATGACTTTCAACAGCAAAGGTATTTCTATTAAACTCCCCTAGCACATCACCGATGGAGCTGATCAGAAAGACTAGTCCAAAGGTGATAGTAACCATGCCAGTTGCACCACTAGAAGTTTGAGATAGCTGAACGGCGATAGAAGTGATACCAGCAAAGGCAATCCCTATTCCAGCAAATACAAACCCAATTAATAGAGATCCTTCCATATCAAAATTATTAAATAACATCGCTGAAGCAATCGTAATTCCTACTAATATATTAAATATAACAGTGACAATTAATCCTGATGCTAAACTAGCATATTTACCTACAGCAGTGGAACTAATCATCTCCGTTCGTCCTGTTTCCTCATTCTGTCTAGTGTGACGTATAACAGTTTGCATACTTACTAATACAATGATAATACCAATTAAAATAGAACTTCTCATCAACATTGCAGATTCTACACTGATCCCAGCTGCAGGTATATCAAATAGTCGAATAGCAGGACTTTCTGCTCTAGCGACTACCTGTTTCATCACTTCTTCTTGCGTAGGCATTAGATCATTCATAGCAATACCCACCGACGTAACTAAGGTCATAATCACTGCTAGCCAAGCAAATAATCTTAGCCGGTCCCGCTTAAAGGCAAGAAAAGTTAAAATGCCTGTTCCTTTTATTTCATTTCTCATTCTTTCACCCCCTGTCACCTTGCTGAGTACTACTTATTTCATTACCGTAATGCCGCATAAAAAGATCTTCCAGTGAAGGTGGTTTGCTTGTTAATGTCTTTATTTCAAATGGAAGAAGGTGGCGCAACACAGAGTCAAGATTTTGACTATCGACTTGAAACTGTGCTTTCTTCCCTTTCACAGATACTTCAAAAACATTCTGTAAATCCTGTAAACCGACAATTTCGCGTTCTGTCTCTACAGTAATTTCATTCCGGGTGAAGTGGCGCAATTCTCCTAAAGTACCCGTCTCCACCACATTTCCTTTCTTTATAATGCTAACTCTGTCACAAAGTCTCTCTACCTCAGAAAGAATATGACTGGAAAGAAGAATTGTTTTCCCGGTAGCTTTCGCTTCTGCAACGCAATCTTGAAAAACCATCTCCATTAGAGGATCCAAGCCCGATGTCGGTTCATCTAAAATAAATAAGTCCACATCCGATGAAAAGGCAGAAATAAGTGCTACTTTTTGTCTATTACCTTTTGAATAGGTTCTACATTTTTTCGTGGGATCAAGATCAAAACGCTCAATTAGCTCTGTCCTGCGTTTCGTATTCATACTCCCTCTTAAGTTGCCAAATAAGTCAATGACCTCTCCACCAGATAAGTTTGGCCATAAATGTACATCCCCTGGGACATATGCTAAACGCTTGTGAAGGTCAACTGCATCTTTCCAGGGATCTTTACCGAATAGTTTCGCTTCCCCGCCAGTTTTCCGTAATAATCCAAGAATAATGCGAATCGTAGTCGATTTACCTGCCCCATTAGGTCCAATAAACCCTAATACTTCCCCTTGATTTAATTTTAAATTCACTCCATCCAAAGCAACAAATTTTCCAAACTTCTTTGTTATATCTTTTAATTCCATTACAGACATTTTCCTATCTCCTTCTATTTATAAAAGCAGTCTTTTAACACCATTAAGCAGTGATCAATCTTTTCTATCGTCTCATCCAGATTATAATTCTCAATTGATATATCCTTTGCCTTATTCCTCTCTTTTTCAATAACACCTTCCATTGTCCAAGTAATCACTTGTAAGGCTTTGTCCACTTCTAGATCTCCTTTAAACTTGGATGCATCAATGTTTTTAAAAAAATCATTTACATTAGCAGGATTAAAATTCTCTTTTCTACCTTGCAGTTCAACTACTACTTCTTCTGCTTCTTCAAAATAAGCGGACATGATAAAATTTATGATTTCAGGAAATTGACGCATCAGGTTAAACTTTAATAAGGCCATATTCCGCCATATTTTTATAACGTCCGTTTCCGTATATTCAATTCCTGCATAAAACTCATCATTTGCTATTTCCACAGCTCTATCAAATAAATATAAATACAACTCTTTTTTATTTCTAAAGTAATGAAAGAGAAGCCCCTTTGAAATACCAGAATCTTTTACAATTTCATTCGTAGAAGCCTTTTTATATCCTTTATGTGCAAACTCTCTCATAGCAGCATTTATTATCTTTCTTTGTTTAAATAGATCGATATCAAAAAATTTAGAGTTAATTATCATCAAGCCCCTTCTTATTTGATTATCACCGGCTATACAAAGATATAATGGTTGACCACTTTGTACAAGGTAGCTATTTAATTTATAGTCTTCATCTTAAAAGAGTATACAAATTTAATGTAGTCAAAATGTGGTCAAACGAGTTTGAAGAGGAAATTGTGGTCAATTAGATGAACTGTAATTACAACAACCTCCCTTGCGTAGCAAGGGGGGTTGTTGTTTTATTTGAACTTCTGGTTCTTGTAAAATAAGACAGTAAAGACTATTTGCAAACATATTGCAAACCTTTAGTGGAGTAAAGTGAGAATCAATAAAATGGTAATTCATTAAACTAAGTTGTAAACGATAATTGTGATGAAAATTAAAAACTAAACTCACTTATAATTTTAATGAAATATACTTAACATAAAAAACCGCGTGGATATTTATTATAATCCACGCGGTTTAAATTTATATTGTTTTCTTAAAATAACTTGAAGTTCATTCTTTCACAGAGTTAGTAAAAGTAGAGGTTGTTTAAATTCGTATTATCGTTGTACTATGCAGCAACCTACTTCATATTTAGGTCACTAACTTTATCCACTAATAATCATCAAACATTTATATCAGGTTTTAGTAAGTATAAATAGAATATAGAGTCTACTTTTTGGGCTGATTAAGTGCTTGGTAAGCTACCTGATACTTTCCTCCATCCGCAACTTCTGAATGGTACAAGGCCTTGAGGGCATTGTTTTTTTCAAGACCATGCTCAGCTTTCAGTTCTTTAAAACGTGTATGCAGTTCTTTATTTTCCTTAATTAGTTGTTGCATTTGCGATTTTATATACTTCAAGATATTTATCTCCTTTCTGAATCTCTGAGTTTAGCCTAATTTTTCAAGAGAAATAATCTGTTTAAAAAGATCCCTAAATTGCTCCCGGTCTTCTGTTGTGAAAGGCTTTGGTCCCTTTGTTCGCTGTCCACTTTTTCTAGCCATTGCACTTAAATAACGTGTTTGTAATAATTGGTCGATATTATCATTTGTATATCTAAATCCTTTTTGATGGAGGACGATAACTCCTTTTGCTAAACCAAGCGACGCAAGACCATAATCTTGCGTCACAATAATATCTCCTTTTTCCACTAACTTCACAATCCGATAATCTGCAGCATCTGCTCCAGAATCAACATAAATGGTTTCCACTCCTGATGGCTGTTTTGCATTAGAAAAGTGAGAAAAACTTGTAACAAGGATAACCGGAATTTCAAAATTCCTTGCTTCAGAAATAATAATATCTTTCACCGGACAAGCATCTGCATCCACAAAAATTTTCATCTTTCTCCTCCTGTTAAGAAGTTAGACTTACTAATTAACTTAATCTTTTTCAACTATAAAAGGGACTGGTGACTTTTGTTTAAAAATAAACAATATATCTTCCTTTTTCTGTATTTTTATATCCTCATATTATACTTTATAGAATTGTGTTGGCAAATGGTAGTTGGATGTAAATGCCCACATTTGCTAAATCATCTGCTTTTATAAAAAATTAATAAAGTTTCTAGGGCTTAGAACTAATATACTTGATTAGAGTAGTTGTTTATTGCACAGTATAACGTCTACTATGCTTTAAAGACCTAAGATTTTCTCATTCAACATTTCTGCTCCTGATTTTAATATTAATTTTCATTTAATTAATATAAACTGATATAAAAATTTAATGTGGTCAAAATGTGGTCAAAGCTAATTTGAGGAGTTAATTGTGGTCAATTAGAGGAACTGCAAAAACAACAAAACCCCTTGCTACGCAAGGGGTTGAACAATTATATGTATGGTGACCCGTGGGGGGCTCGAACCCTCGACCTCCACCCTGTCAAGGTGGCGCTCTCCCAGCTGAGCTAACGGATCATGAGTCATAATTATTAGCGACAAAATAAATATACTACATATGTGCTGTGATGTCAACTCCTTAATCAATCGTCCTTTCTAATAATAAATTCCTTTTTTCTTTGTCACCCTCTCTCCCCACTTTCCTTTCATGATCCTCTATAGCAACTATTAAAATAAAATCTATAAATAATACTGTTGGAAACCGTTAATTTGGGGCTCATCAGGAACTGAAAGGTTGAAGAGATTTATCCTGAAATGAACGAGAAAATGTATTTCCTCATATAATTTAGGGTATTTTTTCAGAAATAAGCCCAAAATCAACAATACTCTTTAACAGCGCTAATATAAAAATAATTTTACTATCACTGTAAAATTATCATAGATAACAGCCAGAAAAAGGTATATTATTAATAAAAAGGTAAGTACTTTTCCCTTTTCAGCAAGGAGGAACAGCATGTGGGTATCGAGGAACTTCTACTCAATTTTTTATTTATTATAGTTACTATTTTTTTCTATCAATTTTTCTTAGTTGAAAGACTTCAACAATTTAAAGTTAGCGTACAACCGCTTCTTATTGGTGTCATTTTCAGTATCCCTGCTTTTTTTTGTATGCTGTTTCCATTTTTAATAGGGAACCATCTATTTTTTATTGATATGCGAGCTGTTCCTTTAATACTTAGTTACCTTTATGGCGGCTTACCTGCTGGAATTGTGACGAGTATCCTAATTATTCTTTCTCGTTTATTTCTCGGTATTAACTATGGCCTGTTCGCATTTTTTATTATCGAATGTATTATTTTTATTACTATGATCTACCTTCTTCCATTCTATCGTAAAGGAAGCTTTAAACAGAGATTAATATATGGAACGATTTTTTCATCTATATTTGCGATGATTATCGTTACTTCAGGGTTATTCCTTTTACATATTCTTGATTCTGTAGACATCGCTGAGATTTTTCATTATTATACACTAGCTATCTTGTTTATTACCTTTACTATTTGGGGAGCTATTTATTTTATAGAAAACCATCAACGTCATATGATCTTAAAAAGTGAGATGGAAGGTATGGAACAAATGAAATTAGTCAGTGAACTCGCCGCGTCCATTGCTCATGAAATCCGAAATCCAATGACGGTGGTACGAGGTTTTATTCAAATGTTCCAAAGTGATGAAAAAGTAGATCCCAAAAACAAAAATTACTATGATATTATGCTTAAAGAGTTAGATCGTGCCCAATTTATTATTACTGATTACCTCTCTTTAGCTAAACCTCAAAAAGAACAAGAGGAAACTATTTACATTAATCAGGTCGCTAGTGCAGCAATTGAAGTTATTACTCCATTTGCTAATTTGAATTCTATTTTTGTAGATAGCAAATTCCAAGACGAGCCCGTAATCTATGGGAATGTAGGCAAGCTTCAGCAATGTCTAATTAATATGTTTAAAAATGCTATTGAAGCCATGCCTAATGGCGGGACACTATATGTTTCTACCTCTGTTAACAAAGACACAGCGGTTATCGAGATAACCGATACAGGCATCGGAATGACAAAAGAAGAGTTAAATCGTCTCGGAAAGCCTTTTTATACGACAAAGTCTAAGGGAACAGGGCTTGGAATGATGGTTTGTTTCAGCATTATTTCTAATATGGAGGGTTCCATTCTTGTTGATAGCAACGTAGGTTCAGGCACTACTTTTCAAATCGTAGTTCCTTTATATGACAATTAATAGTACTGGTTCTTCAAAACAACCAATTAAAGCGCTGACATTTATTTGTCAGGCTTTTTTTACGTTAGTAAATTATCAATCAGCGAGTTTTCTTTATCTTTTCTGCTCGTATTTATTTTTATCACAACACTTCACTAGTCATAGTACAACACTTTCACCGATATGATATAAAATAGATGTTCTTCGATTGAAGATCGCAATAGAAGTTAGGAGTGATTCAATGGCGAGAAGTATTTGGGGTGTAGATTCAGCTGCGGCCGTAACTCCTGCCTTATATGATTGTGTCCTTGAAAACTTTGGTAAGCCTGCATATTGGGGCAGATACTTAACGACCATACCGAATGTAAGTGATGGTTTAACTACAGAAGAAGTCCAAAGGTTAAGAGGAAACGGAATTAGAGTCATGCCCATTTACAATGAATTTTTAGAAGCAGTTGGCTACCGTACGGGAGAAATTACAGCTGCTAATGCAATATTCCATGCCAGAAGACTTGGCTTTCCTACCGGTGTTCGAATTTTCGCTAATATTGAAAATTTTTTCGATGTCGATGAAGCATGGATCCGCGGTTGGGTAGACGCCTTTTATCCAAGTGGTTATAAACCTGGTTTTTATCACGATCCTGTTGAAGGACCTTTTAGTGAGGCGTATTGTACCGCTGTTGCCAATAGTGAACGAGTGAAAGTCCAGTCTGTTCTATGGAGTGCAGAACCAGAACCTGGAACGACGACGAAACAAAATCGTCCCCAACGTTTTACGCCTGCTAAACCACCGTGTGAAGCTAATGTATGGGCATGGCAATACGGCCGCGATGCCGAAGAATGTCCCATTGATACTGTCTTATCTGATCGACGTTTGTATGATGATATGTGGTAATTACATTCCTATATTAATGCACGAACCAACATGATGTGTACCAACTCTAAAAAAACAAGAAGAAGGCTGACTTTCGTTTCGAAGGACTTGTCGCACTTGGAAAAATTCATTTATTCGAATAGTCAGCCTGTTGCAATTATCAATCTTTAGAATTCTTTGGAAATAATATTTGTCCTTCTTTTTTACCTTGTATAATTGTTTTTAGTATGACCGTTGACAGCTCATTAGGTAGGTAAGGTTTTGTTAGATAATGCTCTACTCCCAGAGATATACCTTTTTCTTTTTCATCAAGTGCCGATGAAATGATAATTGGAATGTTCTCTGTATCGCGTTTATCCTTCATTGCTTGTATAACGGCCCAACCGTCTATGCTATGCTCGAGCATTATGTCAATAACGACAAGTTCCGGTTTTTCTTTTGTAATGAACTGAACTGCTTCTTGTCCATCTTTGACGTGAACAACTGCAAACCCTGTCTCTTCTAGCTGCTCTTTTAACAAAAGCGCTAAACTATTATCATCTTCTAATATAACGATAAGTGGTTTATTATTCTCTTGAATTTTATGAAATTCTTGTCGGGGTAACTCACACTGATATAGCGGAAATGACACTGTAAATGTACTTCCTTCACCTTCCACGGATTGAACGGTTATATCTCCGCCATGAGCATTTGCTATTTCTTTTGAAATGGCAAGCCCTAAACCCGTACCACCAATCTTTCGACTAATTGTGTTATCCACGCGGTAAAATTTTTGAAACAGGTTATTTATTTCTGATTGTGATATACCAAGTCCGTAATCTTTGACATCGATATAAATGTGTTCATAATCATTTCTAAATCGTACTTCTACATTACCGCCCTCTGGTGAAAACTTTACTGCATTACTTATTAAGTTAGTAAACAATTGAATAACCTTTTCTTCATCAGCGTAAATCATTAAAGTCTTTTCTTCCTCTTCAATTATAAACTTCCGACTACTATGCTGTTCTTGAAAAACACTAGCCACATTATTTACTAGCTGAACCATATCAAATAATTGTTTTTCATACGTTTGCTTCCCTGATTCCATTCGTTGTAAATCTAAAAAGTCATTAATTAAGTTTGTTAGTCTTTTGGCTTCTTTATGGATCGTCTGCAAATATTTCTTTTGTCGTTCGGGCTTCAAATCTTTCGTTACCATAAGTTCTGTAAATCCTAGTACACTAGCTAGCGGTGTTCTTAATTCATGGCTCACCGTACTTACCAATTCTGACTTCATTACATCTATTTCATGCTCAACCGTTATATCTCGGTGTACAAACAATGTTCCTATCTTTTCCTGGTTTCGGTAAATAGGTTCCGCATACATTTCTATTACTTTTTGCTTTGGTTCATTAATCATATATCGGATTACTTTGTTTTCTAATGTTTGATTTACTAATGACATCTTGACAAACTCAATGAGTTCTTTTTCTTTATTTACAACGTGAAATAAAGAACTTGTCCAATCTTCAAGAGGTTTTGACAAAACGTGTTTCCCCTCCGCTGAACATTGGAAGATCTCACATAGCTTTTGATTGACTTGAAGAAGTTTCCCGTTCTTATCAACCAGTTGAATTCCTTCATTTACATTATCAATAATATCTTGATTGAGCTTTTGATTTCGCTCTACAGCTTCAAACATTTTTAGTTTTTCAATCGAGAGTGCAGCTTGACTCATTAACGAAATAAAATCTTCTTGATCTTTTTGGGTAAACTCATACCCTACTTTTGTTACGATGTATATGGCTAATAGTTCCCCTTCACTTGATAAGACTGGAACATATAAATCATAGCTAAATCCATTATGATGATGATAGCTGTCTTCACTTGGAGCAATGCTGCGTTTAGACGGATGAATCTCTTTTGTTTCTTTAAGGCGTACAGCAACGCCTTGATCAATATGACGAATAAACTGTTCTGCACCTTGTTGTGAGACACCTATGGAATAAAAGTCATACCTTGAATTCATTAATACAAACATTGATTTATCAGTATTAAACAACTTGTCTAATTCTGTTACGATCATTTTCAGTAATACGTCTTTATCCAGTGTTCCAGTTAATGAAGAGACAAACCTATGATATAGATCTAACTTTTTTTCACTTGCTTGAGTATCTGCCAACAATTCCTTCAACTGATTTTGTTGGTCTGATAATACTTCTTGCTGGGCTAAAAGCTCTTCATTTTGTGCTGTTAACTCTTCCTCTTTGGCTTGGATATTGCGTACCATAGACTCAAATGATCTTGAGAGAGTTCCTATTTCATCAAGACGATCGCTTTGTACAAATGTGACTTCTCTTCCTGCCGAAACATCTTCTGACACGACTGATAATTGATGAAGAGGCAAGCCAATATCTTTTACAATTTTTCGCACTGCAATAGAAATTAATAGAATAACAAATAAAATATACCCGAAAAATACCCAATTAATCTGATGCATCTTCGTTAAAAATTGCGCTTCTAACTGGTTTAATTCCTTTTTATATTGATGCACAAAACTACCCATCAAACCCATCGTTTGATTAATTAATGCGGTTGTTCCATTTTCAGCTATTTCTCTTATTCCTTCATAATTATCCGCTTCAACATGCTGCCTCACGATTGGAATGACATTGTTTATATAATGATCAACAAATGAATGGAGTTCTATAATTAACTCCTGTTCCTCTCTCGAAAGATTATGCTGTTCTAATTGGACAATTTCATATAATAATTTATCTCGTTCTTGAAAAATCGCTTGGTATTCTTTCATATTTTGGATAGATGCAAAACCTCTACCATGAAACAACATTAATTGTAAGTGTTCTTCTATACTTTCAATCACTTCTTTTTTACTATTTAACTCTTCTTTTTCTCGAAAATATTCATCTTGCACCTGTTGAGTTAGTATGTTTATTAGTAATCCACCTGTTAGAATTAATACTAAAACAATAATAGCTATAGCTGTAAACCTCCGAGAAAGACTCTTCTTTAATTTACTGATCATCTAAGATTTCCCCTACTAAATCAACTAGTTTTAATGGACTAAATGGCTTAGCTAAAAAATAATCAGCCCCGGCCTGCCGAGCCATTTCCTCATCCTTTTGCTGGCTTTTTGCAGTAAGCATAAGGAATTGCAATTCATGCTTATCATCCATTTCCCTTACTTTTTTGATCACTTCTACGCCACTATATTCTGGCATCATATAATCAATAATAATTAAGTCGTATTCGTTTTCTTGTATAAAATTTAAGGCTTCTTGTCCATCTTGAACTTCCTGAATCTGATAGCCCTCATCTTCTAAAGTATCGACGATTAACATTCTTAAAACATCTTCATCATCGACAACTAACAATTTCTTCGTCAATTTCCTCACCTCATGTTTTTAGCTTGAAATCCCTTTACGCGTCATATCTCCCCAATCTTTTTTCTTTCTTAGAATATGGATAAAACCTTCTAGTCTCCAGAAAACTGTTATTGGCCTGTACCAAAAAGCTTCTGTTAGTGCATAAAAAAATAAACGAACAACATCCATGACTTCTGGATATTTTCTCAAACTCCATTCTTCCAACAAAACAGCGCTCATTGACAACAATGATCCGTATAAAAACGCCAACGTAAATAACAACAATGCCAATTCGATATTTAACACTCCAAATACTAAGCCCAAAATAACGATAAGATACCCTAAGAACTCAACGATTGGTCCTAGCAGTTCAACAAACAAAAAATAAGGCAATGATATGAAGCCGACTTTACCGTATTTCGGTCGAAAAAGCATTTTTTTATGCAACCATAGAGACTCAAATAGCCCTTGATGCCAACGTCTCCTTTGACGTCTTAATACAGCTAGATCTTCTGGAGCTTCTGTCCAACAGACAGGATCTGGCACATAGACTATTCGTTCGTTACTTTTTTCTTCTTTAATCAAGCGATGCAGGCGAACGACCAATTCCATATCTTCACCTACAGTATTTGTTAAATACCCCCCTGCTTTAATAACTGACTCTTTATGAAAGACACCGAAGGCTCCAGAAACGATAAGTAAAAGATTGTGTCGACTGAGACCGACTCTCCCCATAAGAAATGCCCGAAGATATTCAATCACTTGCATGATAACGAGTGGCCTCTTAGATAAGCCGACACTCATTAACTCCCCTCGCTCAATTTTACAACCATTGGCGATACGAATACTTCCTCCTGTTGCAATGACTTCTTGGTTTGAGTCAATAATAGGTTTCATGACCTTTAAGAATGCATCACGCTCTAATACTGAGTCTCCATCTAATGAACATACATAAGGATAGTGTGAAAGGTTCATTCCGGCATTTAAAGCATCGGCTTTTCCTCCATTCTTCTTATCAATTAATAATAGGTTGTCGTGCAGTTTAGATTGATAAATCGCACGGATTTCTTCTGTTTTTAACCTTGATCTCACAACTAACTCTACTTTTTTCATTTGAAATCGCTCGATCATTACTTGCAGCGTTTTATCTTTTGAGCCATCATTTACGACAATCACTTCATATTCAGGATAGTTCATGCTTAGTAGGGAACGAATGCTGTTGTAGATCCCAATTTCTTCATTATAAGCAGGCACAATTACTGAAATGGGTTTCGTATCTGCTGATTGAAGAATATCTTCATACGTTTCTTTTTGATTTAACCCAAACCCTTTTCGTAATTGTTTAGCTGATATAATTAACATAACCACATAAAAAGAGATGACAAAAAACATATAAGCTAAAACGAAAAAGGCAACGATTGTAAGGACAGTTGATAATATAATTTCCCAATCACTCATTTACCGTACCTCCAATCCATTGCTTCGCCATATCTCTTGCGAAAGGGTCTTCACTCGTTTCCAGTACATGCGACAAAATCATCTCTCCATCCTCGTAAGTTGCGAGAGCCTCGCCTGCTCCATTTCGTACCCACCAATTTTCATCTGATAATAACCTGACTAAAGTAGGTTTATCACGATCTTTTTTTAAAGCCGACGCTAGTTTTGTAAATAATAACCTTTCTTGAAATATAGTTGAAGCCGCAAATTGTTGTACTAAGTTGTAATCTGAAACTAGACCAATTTGCGCTAACCCTTTTAAAGCTTTGAGTCGAATTTCTAAGTTACTATCCCTTAAGCATTTTTCTAAAAACGAAACAAACCGAATATCACGCTTTTCACCCATGAGTTCAATGGTTGCCGTTTTTAAAGGAGTAGATATTACAGCAAAAGCGTTAATAAACTGTGAAAACTCTTCTTCATCGTACCGTCTGAGAATTTCTTTATATAAAAAGTAAGGCAAATCATGTTTTTCATACAGTAGAAAGCTGCTTAGACGTTGTGATTGCAATGATCCAAGGGTTCTAAGGATTTGATATTGCTCTTCTATTTCATCAACACCGAGTTGGTATTTGTTCCATAATTCATCTACAAACCGGATTAAATGGAAATCTTCAATACGGTAAAGAGCATTCATTCGTAAACTCCAGCGTCGATGATTTAATTTACTACGAATATAAGCTTCTAAGTATTTATTTGAAATATGAACAACACGTTTTTTCACTTCATCATCACTAGCAACTTCAATATATTCTTCAAGCAGCTCCTCAATAACTTCGTATGAGTCGTTGTCTTTCAAACCTCTAGAGATTTGTAGATCATCTCCACTTTCTAGGTAAGAATAAATTTCTGCTTTCAATTTTTGTTTAATCTGCTTTTTTCTCAATCCTGTTTTATGATCTCGTAATTTTCGAAGGATTAGATAAAAGAATAGTACAAATAGAAGAATAAGTAACACGACATTAATTAAAATGATTGTGAAGATATCAACCGTAATCAACTCTATACCATCCTTAACAGTAGGCGCCTAACCCTAGCTTTCAGTTCAGCAACACTAAATGGCTTTGTTAAATAATCATCAGCACCTAATTCTAGTGCTTTCACAATATCTCGTTCGGTCTTTCTTCCTGTCAGCATTAAGACCATAACGTTCTTTTCATTGGAATGCTGACGGATTTTTTGTAACACTTCTAATCCATCCATCCTTGGCAGGACGCCATCTAATATAATTAAAAATTTCCCGTTTTGCTTATGCCAGTCTGATTGCAAGAAAGATTCTCCTTCACGGTAAGCTTGGATGTCAATCATATAATCTAATAAGCTTAATTTGTTAAGTTGCTGGGTAACAACATCACGAACAATTTCATCATCATCAATGACTCCAATTCGGACTATTTTCTCAACTGATTGGGCTTTATGTTGTGCATTATAAACCGCTACACCATTACGTCCTTTTTCCTTTATTTGATAAAGTGCTTGGTCTGCTTGATTTATATACTCTTCAGCCGTTAATTTGTCATCGGCAATTTCTGTGATACCAGCTGAAAAAGTTACTTGAAAACGTTCATCATTAGACCAAAATGACTGCTTCGAAAAACCTTTTAGTAACCTTTGCGTTACTATTTTCGCTTGGTCTTTTTTAGTTTGGGGTAATAGTAAAATAAATTCTTCCCCCCCATACCTAATAAAAAAATCAGCATGTCGTTTATTTTCCTTCATAAACATAGATAAACTTCGTAACACTTCATCACCAGTAATATGACCATATGTGTCGTTTATTTTCTTGAAATGATCTAAGTCAATGAGAACAATACTAAAAGGAACTTTACTTCGTTTATATTCTTGGAGCTGTCGGTCCATCTCCATAGTAAAAAACTTTCGATTAAACGTTTCCGTTAATTCATCTATTAATATGGCATTGTGAATCAATTCTTTTTGATACATTCGATTTTTTACTCGAGCAAGGAATTCATTTATCTCAATCGGTTTTTCAATAAAATCACTTGCTCCTCTTTCATATGCTTTTATCCGTATTTCCCTGTTAGGATCTGTTCCTATTAAAATAACAGGGGTGAAAGAATGATAAGATTTATTAACAATCAATTGAAGTAAATCAAGACCACTCCGGTCAGGTAAGTGAACACCTAAGATAACACAATCGGGCTTTTGATCGTAATATATCTTTAATGCTTTTTCAGCAGTTAAAGCAGGTAAAACAAGATAACCTTGCTTTTCAAGTTCTTTTTTTAGTGAAGTTACCATATCAATGTCGTCATCTACAAGAAGGATTAAAGAAGAGTCTTGTTCATGGCTATTAGTTGTTGCCGCATATACTTCTTCAGCTTGTGTTTTGGAAGTGTTTAACAGTGGAAATAAATCCTGCATCAACATCCCCCATTCCTCACATGTCCAAACCTTTCCATCCGTTTCATCTAATTGCTCAAGAATTATTTCAGCTTCATTCGTTATCTCAAAGAGTTCTATTGATGCAGCCGTTCCTTTTAATGAGTGAAAAAAACGATATAACTCTTTATTCTCTACATAAGATTTTGTTTTCCATCGACTAATTGTGTCTATACTGCGTTGTAATAATAATTGTTGATATTTATTCATGCCCTTTTCCTCCGATACGAATGAAACATATTGATACATAAAAGATAAGTGCAAACCAATCCAATAGCTTTTTAAATTACAATTCCCTTTAATTAATAATTCAAAACCACAAAAAGGCACAAACACAAATCGGTACCTGGCACCTTTAGTTAACTAAAGGTGCCAGGTACCGACTTTTTGTTACATTTTACTTTAGTGACCTGAAGACATGCCACCAATTTTGTTCATTAAGTTTGTACTATCTTTATTTAATCCGATAAACTTAACATCAATATTATTTTGTTCGAACTTATATTTGATTTTATCAATAGCTCCGACTGCTGAGTCGTCCCATAAGTGAGATTGACTTAAATCAATAATAACTTCTGTCATATTTTCTTTATAGTCAAATGCAGCAACGAAGTCAGTCACAGAAGCAAAGAAAATTTGTCCTTGCACATAGTACGTTTTCTTTTGATTAATGACTTCTGCTGAAACATTAACTTTCGAAATTTTTCCTGCGAAGAAAATTGCACTTAGGAGTACCCCTGCGAATACACCGATTGCTAGGTTATGAGTAATGACAACTGTTCCAACTGTAACGACCATAACAGCTGCATCTGTTCTCGGTACTTTATGAAGCGTTCGTACAGAGTTCCAATCAAACGTACTAATCGAAACCATAATCATGACGCCGACAAGAGCCGCCATTGGTATTTGTACTACAAGGTTTCCTAAAGCTACAATTAGGATCATAAGGAATACACCGGCAACTAATGCTGATAATCTACCACGACCACCTGATTTAACGTTGATCACGGATTGACCAATCATCGCACAACCAGCCATTCCACCGAAAAATCCTGTTACGATATTTGCAATACCTTGTCCACGACTCTCTTTATTTTTATCACTTTCTGTATCTGTCATATCATCTACAATTTGAGCGGTTAATAAAGACTCTAGAAGACCTACAATAGCTAACGCTAACGCATATGGGAAAATAATCATTAATGTTTCTAACGTTAACGGAATTTGCGGAATTAAAAACATCGGAAGAGCTTGAGTCAATTCACCCATGTCCCCTACCGTTCTAACACCTGTTCCTGTTAAGATAACGAAAGTAGTAATGACAATAATAGCTATTAATGTAGAAGGAACTACCTTTGTAAACCTTGGCAACACATAAATAATTACTAATGTTGCAACAACTAGTGCATACATCATCCAAGTTGCTCCCACAAATTGTTCTAACTGCGCCATAAAAATTAAGATCGCCAAAGCATTAACGAAACCTATCATTACAGAACGGGGAATAAACTTCATATAGCGAGCTAATTTAAATACACCAAAAAATATTTGAATAATACCTGTTAAAATCGTAGCTGCTAATAAGTATTGAAGCCCATGCTCCGCAACAAGTGTAACCATTAATAATGCCATTGCTCCTGTAGCTGCGGAAATCATCCCTGGTCGTCCACCGACAAACGCAATGACAACAGCGATACAGAAAGAAGCATACAACCCAACCATTGGGTCCACACCAGCGATAATGGAGAACGCAATCGCTTCTGGGATCAACGCGAGGGCAACTACTATCCCTGCTAGCACATCTCCTCTCACATTACCAAACCATTCATTTTTTATTGTCTCGATATTCATCTTGCACCTCTATCTTTAAATTGTTGATTTTCCTTCCTTAGAAAATCAGGTTCCGCACATAACGAAGTGCATTGTATCACGATTTTTAAAATACTCAAACATCCATGTAAGCGCATTCTATCCGATTTTATCCCCGGTTTCCTCACCTTTTCTTTAGGTATCTAACTTATTCATATAAAATTCATATTTACATGGTAAAGGTCACCAAAATGCTATAAATAGAACTCAATGACAAACGAACTTAACTAATCATTATAAGTCCAAAAGAAAAAGAGACTAACGGTATGTCAGCCTCTTAGCTCATTATTCTTTCTTAGAATTACCTTCATCTGTTTCAATTTCTTCTAGAATTTCCTCTTTCATTTCTTCATAAAGTTCTTCCTTAAACTCTTCCAATACCTCTTCTTTAATTTCATCTCGAACCTCTTCTAGCATCTCTTCTTTAAATTCTTCGTATATATCCTCTTTCATCTCTTCTCGAACTTCTTCTTTAATAGCTTCAATTTGTTTGGTGCGTTTCTTTTTCGTTATGGCTCGATAATCTTTACTGATCATTAAAAACATCGATACAGCCATGGTCAGCATAATGATGGCAAATGGTAAAGCGGCAATAATGGAAGCTGTTTGTAAGCCTTGTAAGCCTCCGCTTAATAAGAGAACACTTGCAGTTGCTGCAATTAATAAACCCCAGATCAACTTTACATACAATGCAGGCGCTAAGCTTCCTCTTGAAGTCATGGCTCCTAATACATATGAAGCTGAGTCTGCAGAAGTAATAAAGAAAATAATGATTAACAACACAGATAAAACACTCATAACAGCACCTAACGGTAACTCGGCAAGCGTTGCAAATAGCGCTACTTCTACATTATTCATGACGATTTCGGCTATGTTACTTTCAGTCGTTCGTTGGAGGTGCAATGCTGTTCCACCAAATGCAGTAAACCAAATTAACCCAAGAAGCGATGGTACAAATAAGACCCCAAAGACGAATTCACGTATCGTTCGTCCTCTTGAAATTCTAGCAATAAATAACCCCATAAAAGGAGCCCATGAAATATGCCAAGCCCAGAAGAAAATAGTATATGCCCCTAACCATACACTATCAGCAAATGGGGTCATCGTTAAACTCATTGGAATAATATTGGAAATATATCCCCCTAATGTCGTTACAACTCCTTCAGCAATAAAGAGTGTTGGACCAAAGGTGATCATAAATAATAAAAGAATAGCTGCAATCGTTAAGTTCGTAATACTTAATATTCGTATCCCTTTATTTAATCCAGTTCCAGCTGAAAACATAAATAATATAGTAACTACAAGAATAACAACGAGCTGTGTCGTCGTATTATTAGGAATTGGTGTTAAGTATGATAATCCCCCTGTAATTTGCATCGCACTTAATCCAAAGGTCGTTGCCACACCAGTAGAAGTCGCAAGGACTGCTAAAATATCAATACCACGTCCAAACCAACCGTTAATACGGTCACCTAAAATAGGATAAAACGCAGAACTAATAAGAGCTGGTTGATCTTTACGATATTGAACATAAGCTAATGTTAAAGCAACTAAACCAAAGATCGCCCACGGGTGTAACGCCCAATGATACACTGCATAACGCAAACCCATATTAGCTGCTTCCACCGTTTCTGGAGTAACCCCATATGGTGGGTCCATATAATAAAGAACCGGCTCAGCAACTCCCCAGAAAACAAAACCAACACCAATCCCAGCGGAGAAGAGCATTCCTATCCACGTATAGTAGGAATATTCTGGCTTGTCATCCGGCTTTCCTAGTTTCATTTTTCCGAAAGGACTAATTGCTAAAAATAAAACAAATGCAATAAAGATCGCTGTAACAATCATGTAAAACCAACCGAAGTTTTGGATGGTTGTCGCTAATAATTCACTTGCTGTTTCTTCTAACCCGCCAGGCGCAAAGACCCCCCATAATACAAATAAACTTACTAAAATAGCTGATATGACGAAAACACTGCCTGGCTTTTTCGTGTTGTACGTATACTTTTCCATGTTTCCCTTACGAATCAAGCCATACTTGAACGTAAGGTCCCTCCCTTCAATTTCAAAAACTTCATTTTTAATAACTGCTAATAACTTTCCGCAACTATAAATCGTTTTAAGAAGTTAGTAAACCCTAATAATTACCGTAAATGGTTATTTTTATCGGTTTCCCTTACGTTTCCTCACCTTTTTTTCATTTATACAAGATGAACTGCTTTCCCTTCTTCAAACCCTACAAGCACAAAGTAAGGAAAATAAATTATATCACTATATCAACACCGTTTAAAGAAATCGACATTCTTCTATCGAGTTTATAATGTTATAGAATGTCTTATTACAGGTGTTTCGACCTCTTTTTATTTCCCCATATATAAATTTTTTCAAACCACAATAATAAAATTTCGGGAAGGTGACACATACTAGCACTATTAAGGCTTGTACGGATATTATTTTACCTAGCTTAAATAAAACAGAAAAATTAAAGGAAGAGGAAACATCTAAAATGAGAAAACAATTTGCCGTAATTGGTCTCGGGCGATTTGGGAGTAGTGTATGTAAGGAACTTTATAAACTCGGGCACGACGTTTTAGCCATTGATAATAACGAGGAAAAAATCAATAACATGACTGAGCATTCAACTCATAGTGTCATTGCTAGCGGAACAGATGAAAATGCCTTACATTCACTTGGTATCCGGAATTTTGATTACGTTATTGTCGCAATCGGTGACAATATCCAATCTAGTATCCTTTGTACACTGATACTTAAAGAGTTGGGGGTGTCTAATGTTTGGGTGAAGGCTCAGAATTACTATCACCATCGTGTATTAGAGAAGATTGGCGCCGACCGAATCGTTCATCCAGAGCAAGATATGGGTATACGAATTGCCCAACATCTGGTCTCAGAAAAAATAGTCGACTATATTGAATTATCAGATGAATATAGTATCATCGAAGTAATTGCTACAGAGAAAGTTTCGAATAAGTCACTCGATCAATTAAACGTCCGAGCAAAGTTTGGCTGTACTATCCTTGCCATCAAACGAGGTAAAGATATAAATATATCACCTTTTCCTTCAGAAATAATCGAACTAAATGATATATTAATTGTCATCGGTCATAAAAATGATTTGAAAAGATTTGAAGAAGAAGGAATGTAATCTGTCTAAGCATCTTTAGTTAATGACTTGTTCACACTGTATGTAATTTGTAATACGAAAGAGTATTACCGTTTTTAGGACCAATGTTTAATGAGCCGTATAATCATTCTGGGTAGGTAGAAAAGAACTTCTAGAAAGATCTCAAATAAATAATACGACCATCCACTTTCAGATGTTTTCTTTTTCTTTTTATCTTTTGTCATTACCTTCACTCCTTGAATACTATTTATTCTTTATATACGGACAAAGAAACGTTTGGTTTCATCGAATTGGATGGTTGGTTTTCATTGGGTTTATGAACGTAACGCAGGCATTATCTTTGTTTTTCTTTTCATTTTGTTTGTATACTACATACATAAAAAGTTTTCTTTGAGGGAGGTATCACTATTGGTAAATAATACGTTCGAAGTCGCTACATTTGCGGGTGGGTGTTTCTGGTGCATGGTTACACCATTTGACGAATTACCTGGTATAGAAAAGATCGTCTCTGGTTATACAGGCGGGCATAAGGAAAATCCTACATATGAAGAAGTTTGTAGTGAAACAACGGGACATTATGAAGCTGTACAAATCACCTATGATCCGACCATTTTTCCATACGAAAAATTAGTAAGTATTTTTTGGCAACAAATTGACCCTACTGACCCAGGCGGACAATTTCATGATCGAGGTCATTCTTATAAAACGGTGATTTTTTACCATACCGATGAACAAAAAAAGATCGCTGAAGACTCTAAAAAAGCACTAGAAGAAAGCGGTCGTTTTTCAAAGCCGATTGTTACTCAAATTCAACCGGCTGTACCTTTTTATCCAGCAGAAGATTATCACCAAGATTTTTATAAAAAAAATCCGTTTAGATACATGACGTACAGAAAAGGCTCTGGTCGTGACCACTTTATTAAAGAGCATTGGTCGGTTAAAAAAGACCCCGAAACACTTAAGAAAACATTAACGCCGATGCAATACGAGGTAACCCAAAATAATGGCACAGAACCTCCTTTTCATAACGAATACTGGAATAATGAAGAAGAAGGTATTTATATAGACATCGTTTCAGGTGAACCATTATTTAGTTCATTTGATAAATTTGATGCCGGTTGTGGCTGGCCAAGTTTCTCAAAACCACTACATCAAAATAAACTAGCTGAAGAGATGGATACTAGTCATGGAATGAGGCGTATCGAAGTTAGAAGTAAAAATTCCGATTCCCACCTCGGTCATGTTTTCGAGGACGGACCAAAGCCTACTGGATTACGTTATTGCATAAATTCTGCAGCATTAAGATTTATTCATAAAGACGATCTAGAAAAAGAAGGTTACGGGGAATATAAAAGTTTATTTAAATAATGTACCATAACGAAGCTGACAACAATCCCTGTCAGCTTTTTTATGTTTTTCAGATCATTTCATAATATATATTGTTCCGATCATTGAAGTTGAGTTCAACTAATAAACTCTGATCCTAAATAAAATTGTGAAATCTTTTTCTATTTTCATGTAGTTTTGTAAGACTTTTATACTATATACTTAAGGTATTAATTTCTTAGGTGATGCAGAATGAACAAAAAACAAAATGACATAATAGAGTTAATTAGAGATATAGAGATTGAGGACTTTAACAAGTATGAAACGGTAGAGACAACTACTGAAAGCGAACGACCTGAACACCATATTCTAAAGGATGATGGTTTTGTTGAAGTAAGGGATCACCAGTTGTTTATTATTAATCCTAACGCAAATGGACGCCATCCTTTACTTGTTCCTAATGAAAACATTTACATTACCGTAAATGGCAAGGTCTTAAAAAAAGAGCTCCTTGTTTTTGAACAAGATACCATTGAGTGGACTATAAAAATAAAAAAACCTTATCAAATTACAATCAGTGAAGATAAATTAAAAGTTTACTTACAAGTTTTTCCTGAGCTTTATACAAAGTACCGCTTGAAAGATAAGAAACGGAGTTTACGTTTCAAACTTGAGGTCGAGCATTATCACAAACCTTGTCATGTTGAGGAAGTTAGCTCAAAAATACTTGAAGATATAACGAAGTATGGAGTGAAAATTGAAGTAAAAGCTTCTGCCATTATGCAGGAGTTAATGAAACCTACCTTTAATCGAATCCTAGTTGCTGAAGGACTCCCCCTCATTCCATCAAGAGATGGTTTTGTAGAGAAGTTTTTTAAAAACGAGGTAGAAGAAGTTATAGAAGAAGTTAACGGAAAAGTTGACTTTAAAAACCGTCTTAAAATTCCGATTGTAGAAGCTGGGGCTCTAATTGCCCAAGTTCATCCGCCGAAAGAAGGAAAAGAAGGTTTTAATGTTCTCGGGCAAACGTTATTCCCAAAAAAGGCAAAACGACTAGATGTCCGTGCTAAACCTACTGTAAAAATTACCGAGGACGGAAAAGTAATTGCTCTACAACCAGGACGCCCATCTGTAACCGGCCATTATGTGAAACATATTAACATACTAGAGACATACGAAATCAATGGGGATGTTGATATGTCAACAGGTAATATTTTTTTCAATGGTGATATTATTATTCGCGGCAATATTAAAGATCACATGAAAGTAGAGGGCTCTGGAAGCATATTCGTTTACGGAAATGTGTATCATGCTTCAGTAACGGCCTCTCAGCACGTTTTTATTCTCGGAAATGTAATGAATAGTAAAATAAACGCTGGACAATTTGGGTTATTTTATAGTCGTGTGTATAAAATTACACAAGACTTATCCCTGAAGCTCAAACAGTTGTGGGAAGCCTTGAAACAGCTACAACACGCAATGGAATTAAAAGGCATTTCAATGGACTTTGGGTATGTTCTTTCAACCCTTGTTGACTCTAAGTTTAAAAATATTCGCGATAAAGTATTTGAACTATACAAAACCATTCAGGAAATGGCTGAACATCAGATTTCCTTTCCACCTCAACTGAAAATTATCTTAAATGCGTTAGCCAAATTTAAGGACAATCAATCCATCTTATCCATAACATCTGAACAGTCTTTGCATAGTATTCAATATGCCATTAATGAATTGATGCAGCAGATGGAGTCGATTATTTTAGAAGAAAGTAATATTGATTTTTATTCCGCTACATCGTCTCAGATTAAAACAAATGGAAAGATCACTATCAAAAAAGAAGGTATTATTAACACAACGCTTTTTGCGGGTAAAGATATTGTATTCGATAGAACAACTTCTGTCATTCGCGGCGGAAAAGTTGAAGCCCTCCAAACCATTCAAGCAGGTATAGTTGGAACTGATATGGGACAACCTCCAGAACTTTATGCGGGCGAAAAGATATGGATTGAAAAGCTCCACCAAGCTAAAATCAGCTTTCCAAATCATAACTTATTCATTGAAGAACCCATTGAAGAAATTGAACTTATATATAACTCGAAAACAAATAAAGTTACAAGTACCAAAAGTTTTTATAACACAAATGAAAACCTACCATCTTAAGATGGTAGGTTCATATTTTCAATATATACGAAACAAAAAGCTAGGAAAAAAAGCAACACAATGTACAACCAAAAAACTCTCTTCATCTTTTCTCACCTTTTTATTTATTCTTAACTGTAACGTTCATTGTTAATAACCTTGTCGTTAATCTATCAGACAGGTAAGCAAATACGAGAAACCCTATCCAATAGAACACGATAGTCAGTATATTACCATTCGTGTATGGCGTCAAGCTAGAAATTAACATTCCGCCCAGTAAAGAAAAACAAACGATAATTCCCACCTTAAAAGTCGGCTGTAACCCCTTAAAGATTAGGAATTCACCATTATGTTCGGCTTTATTTACCATATACAACCGCGTTGCAATAATTGTGAAAATGATTGTTGCGACAACAGGAATAAGTAATGGTTTGTTAGAATAGGTGTCGATACTATAAATCGGCCATACAAGGTAAGTTAGTGCTTCTGGTTCTGGTAAATACCCATTCGTATGGACCATCCAAAACCCTTGTAGTAAGAAGTAAAAGCCAAACGGGAAGAACGTAAAAATGAATGTCAATGCCATTTGTGAAATCATTTCTCCAGCAATTGTTCCGATTAACATAGCAAAGCTAAACAACGTAATAAAACCTAAGAGTGGTGTAATAAAAAGTTGAACATGAGAAAACTGCTCTAAAAAGTGACTATAATTGGAAGTTGCTACTAAGAAATAAGCCGCAAAATAATTGATTGTATAAAAAGTTGTGATCGTCACAAATCCAATGAGCCATTTAGTTAAAAACATATCACTTCGTTTATATGGAAGAGCAAACGAAAAATCGTTTTTGCGAGTATTTCGTTCGGAGCCAATCATAATCCCAGCTAATAAGACGATTAGTATTAACCCTAAAAACGTTGCAAATCCTCCAAAAAACAATGAGCGAACCATGTAATCATTTACAATTGGGTGTCCATACATGTCTGGATTGATTGCAGCCTGTTCCTCTAAGGTTTTCCAACTTTCTAAGCTAAGTGAAACTCGGATAGGAAAATCAAAAAAGAAGAGTAAAAGTAACCCGAAAATCAATGCCTTTGTTTGCTTAAATTCTTTCATCCACAACGCTTTATTCAGCAAACTCCTCACCTCCAAGCTTCGCTACGAAAATATCCTCTAAAACAACAGACAGTTCTTCATATAACAATGGTTCATACTTTTTTATTTCGGCTTCTTTTTCCACTATATCTCCCTCAATTAACAGCGTGTATACTCTTCCCGTCTGATTGAGCACATTCACGTATTTCTTTAATTCATCAGGTAGGTACTCTTTAAATACAACTTGAACTTTTCGATAAGATTGTTTCAGTTCATCAAGATCATAGTTGGATTCAATCGTTCCATCTTTAATAACGATAATTTGATCCGCCATAAACTCCAGTTCATCTAAACGATGTGAAGAAATAATGACTGATACTTGTTGTTCGGCCACTTCTTCAATAATATAGCGAAGAATTTTCTTTTTAATAATGACATCAAGACCATCTGTAGGTTCATCTAGCAAAATATACTTGGCTCGCGTTGAAAAAGCTAAGACGAGTGCAAATAGTGCCTTCATTCCTTTGGAGTAATTTCCAACTCTTCTCGTCTTCGGTAAAGAAAAGCGATCTAATAATTCATAAAAATATGTTTCATCAAAATTCGGATATATTTGTTTATACAATTTCACAATTTCTTGGGTCGAATAACTTTTCAAAGCTTCAGGAGAGTCGGGAACAAACACAATTTCCCTTTTCACTTCTGGAAATTGATAAATACTTTTCCCATCAAGTAGTACATCCCCTCTTGAAGGTAAGAGAATTCCAACTAGGAGCCGTAAAAGAGTTGTTTTACCAGCACCATTTCGACCAATCAATCCTATGATATTTCCCGGTTTTAATTGAAAGTTAATATCGGATAAAACATGTTGATTATGAATTGATTTTGAAAGCTGCTTAATTTCCATCATCTGAATCACCACCTATATCTTTAAATAATTCTTCTATCCACTGCTGTAGCTCTTGTTTTGTTATCCCTAAATACACACTATCAATGACTAGTTGCTCTAGAGATTTTTTCATTTTCTCTCTCTCCTTTTCAGAAGCTTCTATTGCTTCTCCTTCTGCAATAAATGTTCCTTTTCCGCGGATCGTCACAATAATACCTTGTCTCTCAAGTTCCTTATAGGCCTTACTCACAGTGTTCGGATTAATAACGATCTGTGAACTTAATTCTCGAACGGATGGAAGTTTTTCATTCGCTTGAATGATCCCTTTCGCTCGAAGCTCTTTAATTTGCATTATGATTTGTTCGTACAATGGAACATTACTTTTTGGGTCAATTCGTAAAAGCATGCATTCACCACCTTATAGGTTGCATTAATTGTCTTATGTGTACTACTTAATATATTACACTTAATACAATATTAAATATTCCAGCATGTGTCAATAGATATATTGAAAGTGATTCAGTTTTTTACAACGTTAACGTTAAGCTAACAATCAAAAAAAGTCCTCTTCACCTGAAGAGGACCTTACCTATGTTATGCAATTAAAATAACATTCCTGCTACTGCACCGCTTAATAACGAGGCCAACATACCCGCAGCTACTGCACGTAAACCTAATTTTGCAATATCACTTCGCCTGTCAGGAGCTAAGTTACCGAGCCCGCCTAATAAAATCGCTAATGAAGAAAAGTTTGCAAAACCACAAAGCGCAAAGCTGACAACTGCCACTGTTTTTTCCGATAAGTTCTCAATTTGCGGTGCAAATGAAAGGTACGCCACAAATTCATTGACTACTAGCTTTTGCCCAATAAAGCCTCCAGCTGTAATCGCTTCATGCCACGGTACACCAATCGCAAATGCTAAAGGAGCAAAAAGAAATCCTAAAATTCCTTCCAAGGTAAGGGCTGTTACTCCGAAAAGCCCACCAATCGCACCAAGTATTCCATTAATTAGTGCAATTAAGGCAACAAAGGCTAGTAACATTGCGGCGATATTTAGAGCTAAAGTTAACCCAACACTTGCACCTCTAGCAGCAGCATCTATCACATTTGCAGACTCTTTATCTTTTTCCATCTTAAATTCACCTGTAATATCTTCTGGATTCGTCTCAGGCACAATCATTTTAGCCATCACTAGACCTGCAGGAGCTGCCATAAAACTAGCGGCCAACAAATAGTCAAGTGGAACACCGAGCAATGCATAACCGACGAGGACTGATCCAGCAACAGAAGCCAAACCACCTGTCATAACAGCAAATAACTCGGATTGTGTCATTTTTGATATGTAAGGTCGTATAACAAGTGGCGCTTCCGTTTGTCCAACAAAAATGTTAGCAGCTGCACTCATCGATTCAGATTTACTAGTACCTAACAGTTTCGATAAAGCACCACCTATTATTTTAATGACCCACTGCATAATATTTAAATAATATAGAACTGAAATGAGTGAAGAAAAGAAAATAATAACTGATAGGACGTTAATTGCAAACATAAAAATACCGTTTTCTTCAACAAACATTTCACCAAACACAAAGCCGATACCCGCATTAGCATAATCAATAATACTGCCAACTCCTTGCGTTAGCCAATTTAAAACTTCTTTCCCTACAGGAACTTTTAGTACGAGAATGGCCAATAAAAGCTGGATAGCAAATCCACCTAGAACCGTCCTTAAGTTGATTGCTTTTCGCTTCGCTGAGAGTAAAAAAGCGATAGTAAATATTACAATCACTCCAAATATTCCCCAAAGTATATTCATACCTTACACCTCATTTATTAGTCCCTAAATGAACCGCTTTTTACAATGAAGTTATTATTTGCAATGTTGGAAATATCATTCAATACTAGCCGGGAATAATTATTAAAAAAATGAAAATGAATACGGCTACATAATAAATAGCGGGAATTTAGGTATTTATTAACAGAAATTATATAAAGCTAAGACTATAAAGATGTTTGGAGGAATGAACAATGGAGTTTCGAATTGAAAAAGATACGTTAGGAGAAGTACGAGTACCAAATGATAAATCATGGGGAGCACAAACACAAAGAAGTTTAGAGAACTTCAAAATCGGTAATGAGAAAATGCCGCTTCAAGTGATGCACGCTTTTGCCATTCTAAAAAAATCTGCTGCAATCGTTAATCATGAAATCAATAATCTTGAGGCAGAAAAAAAAGAGGCAATTGTTGCTGTAGCTGATCAAATCATTGAAGGTAAATTTGATACACATTTTCCATTAGCCGTTTGGCAAACAGGAAGCGGAACACAATCTAATATGAACATAAACGAAGTAATTGCTCATGAAGCCAATCAATTATTAGCCCACAAAGGCAGTAAAGAACGGGTTCACCCCAATGATGATGTGAACAGGTCCCAAAGTTCCAATGATACTTTTCCAACAGCTATGCATATTGCCGCAGTTGAAGAAGTAAATAATTTATTACTCCCAGCAATTAAGAAGATGAAAGCAGCAACGGAAAGAAAAGTTAAGGATTTCAAGAACATTATTAAAATTGGACGTACGCATTTACAAGATGCAACTCCTTTAACACTCGGTCAAGAAGTAAGCGGATGGCTGCGAATGCTTGAGAAATCTGAGAAAATGATCATCGAAAGCTTAGAACATATGAAAGAATTAGCCATAGGTGGAACGGCTGTTGGTACGGGAATTAACGCTCACCCTGATTTTGGAGATAAAGTTGCAAAAGAAATTAGTAAGGTAACGAACATTTCATTTTCTTCTGCTGAAAATAAATTCCATGCCTTAACGAGCCATGACGAACTCGTTTATGCTCATGGTGCATTAAAGGCACTTGCTGCGGATTTGATGAAAATTGCAAATGATATCCGTTGGTTGGCAAGCGGCCCTCGGTCTGGAATTGGGGAGATTACCATTCCTGCGAATGAACCAGGGAGTTCTATTATGCCTGGGAAAGTAAATCCAACTCAAAGTGAAGCTTTAACGATGGTTGTTGCACAAGTGATGGGAAATGATGCCACTATTGGCTTTGCTGCTAGTCAAGGTAATTTTGAATTGAATGTATTTAAGCCTGTCATTATTTATAACTATTTACAATCTGTTAAACTGCTAGCCGATGCTATCCATTCGTTTAACGATAAATGTCTGGTTGGAATTGAAGCGAATACTGACGTTATTGAAAACCTGCTTTCTAGGTCGCTCATGCTCGTCACTGCACTGAATCCTCATATCGGCTATGAAAATGCGGCTAAGATTGCTAAAAAAGCGCATGAAGAAGGGTCTACTCTTCGTGAAGCTGCTATTGCAAGCGGTTTATTATCTGGGGAAAAATTTGATGAGATTGTCCGCCCTGAAAAAATGATTGGGAAAAAGTAAAAAGATATACTCTACAACTCATTAGACAGAAAATAGTTGATCAGCAACTATTTTTTTGTCTATGTATTTCTATAACTTTCTACACGTTATTCTCTAGGTGAAAAAAGAGATGTCAGGACCCTTCTGACATCTCATCATATGTGTATCGAACAACATACTTATTCGTTTTTAACTTTTTTATTTCCACACATGGTCCAATTTCATAGCCATTGTGCCAGTTATCTTCAAGCTTTGCTTTTAAACATCCTGCTTGAAATTTAGATTGAAATGTTTGTTTCCAATAAATCCACCGTGGACGTTTTCCCATACCATTCCCTTGCCTTTCACTGATTTACTTTTATTCTATCCAAAATTCAAATAAAAGTTTACTCTTTCATAAAAAAATGGGATTTTCTTCATTGTTTTTTATCTCGCCGGCAAAGGTCGTCAATATATTTTCTGTCTATTTTAGTTATCCAATTTTATCTTCCATATCTAGTTTTTCTATTTCCTGGCGGCTTCGATTTTCATCTCGGTCACGCAACCTATGAGCCAATCGCGCAGCTGCACTAGCGGCGATACTGGCAACTAAATCATCTAAAAAAGTATGAGTCTGTGCTTTAATCTCATCTAATTCTTTAATAATTCCCATTTTTGCTTTATCTAAATAGCCGAATGTTGTCACCGCAATACTGCCAAAACCGAATACAGAACCTAACGCAATTGTTTCATCTACACCGAAAAGTCCTTCATCTGACTTAATGATAGACAGTAAAGGTTCGGATAACTGACCTCTTTCTGCTAGCTCGTCTATTTCGATCCCGACAAGGATTGCATGTTGTATTTCTCGCTTATATAATACGGCATCAACACTTTCGAAGCATTCTTCCATTGTTAGACTACTATAAAATTTCACTTGGAGATCGTACACAATTTGTGCAATATCCTCTAACTCGACTCCTCGTTCTTTTAATTTTCTTCTTGCAGCTTGTTCAACAACGTTTGATGGAACTGGTACTTTCATTTTTGCTTCCCCCTAGTTACTGATGATCTAGCTATTTTAAACAAGCTAGTCCATCTGTTTTAATTGCAAAAGATCCTATTATTTTTTCAAACTACTGTAAATATTTTAACATAAAGATAAGAAAGTGAGCACTTGGTTGAGAATTATGACTTCGCTATCGATTTTGGTGTAAAAAACTACACGTTTCGTAAAATAGTTCGTTTTGAAACCGAATTTTCTGCATATATGTTAGAATAATAACATCAGCACGATGAAAATTTGGACAATGTGAAAGGTTGAAATAATAATGGGCAAACAATTCTTCGGAACAATTAAAGAAGATCACATTTACAGTAAATACTTAAAAAAAGAACTACCAATTATGATCTACTTACCACCTAACTACTCACCTTTATACAGCTATCACTTGCTCATAGCTCAGGATGGTAAAGATTACTTTCAACTCGGCAGAATAGCTCGCCAAGCCGAGGAACTTATTTCGAATAACGAAATTGAAGACGTTATCATTATCGGTATTCCATATGATAATGTACAGGAACGCAGAGAGATGTATCATCCAGATGGAGCGCAAGCGGATGCGTATATTCGTTTTTTAGCAGAAGAGCTTGTTCCTTATGCAGAAGAGCATTTTCAAACGTACTCACTCGCAGCAGGACGGACACTTATCGGTGACTCATTAGCTGGAACCATTTCTTTAATGACAGCTCTACATTACCCAAATACATTTGGTCAGGTCATTTTGCAATCTCCTTATGTCAATTCTACCGTTTTAGAAGAACTGTCTTCGGCAAAAGCACCCCATTTAAAAATTTATCACGTGATAGGCAATCAAGAAACTAACGTTGAAACAACCAACGGAAAACAAAAAGATTTTCTTACACCTAACCGCGAAATGAATAAATTACTAGTAAATATGGGAATGACTTATCATTATCATGAATTTGAAGGGGATCATCGTTGGACGTTTTGGCAGCCTGATATTAAATCTGCCCTACTCTATATGTTTCCTAAATAAACATTGAAATAGGAGGACGATTTTATGAAATATGGAATTGCGGTGTTTCCATCAAAAGCTTTACAGGACCAGGCCAATTCTTACCGAAAAAGGTATGATTCACATTATTCATTAATCCCTCCCCACATCACGATAAAAAATACGTTTGAAATCGTTGATGAAAAATTGGATAGCTGTATTCAATATATTAGAAGTGTTACATCAACAATTTCACCATTTACTATTCATGTTTATAAAATTGACTCGTTTTTTCCGAAAACGAACAAAATCTTTTTTAAAATTCGCTCTAATGCTTCATTAGAGCAGTTGCATCGGTTATTACATGAAGATGTCATTAAAGAAGAGGTCACTCAAAAATTTACCCCGCATGTAACGATTGCACAAAACTTAACAAATCAAGAGCATTTTGATGTGCTTGGACAACTAAAAATGCATTCGATTAACCATGAAGAAACCATTGATCGCGTCCAACTGCTTTATCAGTTGGAAAATGGATCATGGACCGTACATGAAACATTTCACTTAGGAAAGGATTGTTAAATTTGAAAGTTATCGTCGTTAACAATGAAGCCCAATTACAGGATGCCTATTCTGTACGAACTACAGTATTTGTTGAAGAACAAAAAGTACCCGAAGAAGAAGAAATCGATCAATTTGAAAAAGAAGCTTCTCATTTTGTCGTTTATGACGATAATAAGCCCGTCGGTGCCGGAAGATTAAGAGTCGTTGATGGGTATGGAAAAGTAGAAAGAATTTGTATTCTAGAGAGTTATCGAAGTAAAGGAATTGGTAAGTTATTAATGGAAGAGATTGAAGCCCTCGGACGTAATAATGGACTGACAAAGTTTAAGCTAAATGCACAAACGCAAGCAGAAAAATTTTATAAATCCCTCGGTTATGAAACGGTCACTGGTGAATTTCTCGATGCCGGGATCCCTCATGTAACGATGACAAAGTCTTAAACACTTTTAAAACAAAAACAACTATAAAAAGTAGCTGATATCAGAAAAATCAGCTGCTTTTTTCGTATCATCTCTATTAAGCCAGATGTCATCTTACCACAAGCCAATGATACATAACGATTACTTTTTATTTATATAAACAATTAATCTATCGGCATTCTTACAAAAATCATTGCATAACATCTCATAAAGACAACCTTCTGAGGTGGGAGCTTAAATGAAAATCTTTACTGAATTCAAAGAGTTTGCAATGAGAGGAAATGTAATTGATATGAGTGTTGGTGTCATTATTGGTACAACATTCGCAAAGATTGTTCAATCGTTTGTTGATGATGTGTTGATGCCGCCCTTTGGATTATTATTCGGGAAAGTGGACTTCTCAAATCTCTACATTAATCTTACATCCAACCATTACAGCACTCTTTCGGAAGCTAGAGAGGCCGGTGTGCCGACGATTAATTATGGAATGTTCTTGAACCATGCGATTCATTTTTTGATTGTTGCTTTCGTATTATTTTTGTTCGTCAGACAAGTCAATCGTATTCGACGTCCATCTGGTGACCCCCTAGATCATATGAAACAGAAAATTTGCCCTTTTTGTTTTTCTAATATTCCTTTTAAAGCAACGAAGTGTCCGAATTGTACATCTGAGCTAACAATTGATGAAAGTAGTGAGTCGCGGAAAACAGCCAAAATAACAATAAAAAAACGAACAGGCTAACGTCTCTTTCTCGTTTTGCGTACAGGTACAGATTTAGAAGCCGGTTGCTTCTTTATGTATTTTAAATATTTTTTTATTTCCTCATCGTCCTTTAACTTTTCAATCGTATTTAATCTAATCGCTAACTCTCGATTAGAATACATGACGTGAATTTGTCGATGGCAAGGAAGGCAAAGAAGTGCCGTTGGCAAGTTCACTCCCCCTTCCTCTCTTGGGGTTAAGTGATGCACAGTTCTTTCAACTGCTTCTCGTTCACATAATTCACACGTTCCTACAGTAGCTTTACCCATGTCTTCTCCTTACGTTCTTCTATACGATAGATAATTGTTTTCGAATATGATTTGCACTTGTCCTTCTTCTACTACTTTTTTTAGATAAGCACAGACACCTGTTCGAAACAACGCCCATGACGTCATATTCTCTATTTTCAACCCGCGAAGCTGACACAACTTAGCAATAACCGTATCTAAAGATGTCGACTTTTCTCGGGAAATAATCTTTAACAGGTCTTCTTCAACCTTTTGATGATACAAGATGTTTTTTTGAACTGTATCTTTAAAGCTCTCTTCATATTCCCCGTGTCCCGGAACCGCACCATTAACATCCATACTTAATAATTTGTGCAGCGAGCGAATGGTTTCTGTACCATCGACTATATACGGGATATTGTGTTTAACTAACGTCTTTTCATCAAAATAGCTATCTGCAGCATATAGAACATCATCCACTTGTACAGCTAACATATGATAACTATGACCAGAGACATTATGTAAGGTAACGTTAAGTGAACCAATGCTGTAAGGGCCTTCCGTACACGTTTCATCAACTGTGACCGGTTTTCCCTCAACAAATTTATTCCTCAATTCTTTAAAAGGGTAATTCCCATTTTGTAAATAAATAGGCTCTAAAATTGGAAAGGTGAGAATGGCTGACTCTAATTCAGGCGCAGAAATCTTGACTTCTTTTTTCTTTTTTAAGTAAGCTGCTCCTCCAAAATGATCAGCATGAGCATGTGTAATAAACAAATGAGTTAAGGGCCACCCTTTTTCATCTAATTGCTTGATTACTTTTTTTACAGCTGAGTCATCGAGACCAGCATCAATTAAAATACCGTCTTCTTCATTTTTTATATAGCCGATATTAACTGCTCCTTTAAAATAGAAGCATTGTTCATTAATTTGGTTCAGTTCCATCTTCTTATCTCCTCTTTAGTTGGTACATTCGTACAATCGCCATAAAAATAAAATTTATTCCAACAACTAAGCAAATAAAAGGGCCGAATAGAAATTGGTTTTCAACTGATAAACCTATGTAAAAAATAACACCTGATCCTATTGTAACAAGTATTCCAAGAATTAGAAAAGAGACCATACTCATTCCTCCCGTTCTGATGTTTCTATTTAGTGTTTGTAAAATCGATTTTCTTCACCCCCCAAAAAAACAGACCTATCTTTAGGCCTGTTGATCGAATAGTAAACCTTTTTGGAGGAATTGGTTTTCCATACGCCTCGAACTCGTATAGAGATTATAATGACCGCTCTCAAATTCCTTCTCTTTCTTATATTCCATTAAGTCTGGCAACTTTACCTTTTGTACCTTTTCCTTTCTTCTAATGGATGCTTGTCTAACTTTCATTCGATTCCCATAATGAACAGCAACAATATTATGATGTGGAGGTACATATCCCATAGCTTCTCCTCCTTTACATTTATACAGAATATTCTAAATATTATATGTAACTGTCACTACAAATATTCCAATTTTTTTGTTGATGTTGAAGTTTCTTTTGAATTTTTTTCCTTTGCTGATTTTGAGTTTATCAGTTCCTATTATGTAGTTTTCCTTTATAGTGTTTTGTGCTACAATGCTACTTTAGTTATTGTCCGTTCATTTTAAGGAGGAACCTGGAGTGGAAGTCGCATATTGGAATGAACGCCTTGTCCAGTTAGCAAATATAGATGCCAGTCAATATCAACAACTTTATCGCGATAGTAAACGCGGAAGATTAACATGTCCTCACTGTGGTGAGAAAATGTCTTTTTCAGTTAGCATTCAACACCCGCCTCACTTTGTTCATGTAGCCGACGATGAAGAATGTGAAACCGCGGTTACGTCTCTTTCAGATAAAAAGAAAGAAGAGTTAATCTCTAACAGCTCTAATAAAACAACAATTGGTTTCCGGTTACCTGATCGGCGAACAATTACAAGTCAATCTTCAACTAAGCCAGCCGAAATGAATTGGAAAAAGCCTGAAATTGTTTGCCGTATCTCTAATTTTCAGGCACAAAGTGATACCTCAATTGAAATTAGTCACACCTATTATCAGGAGTTGTCACAAGAAGGCTTCAGATTAGATCCATATCAATGGGAAGCTGTTACGACAACTGAAGGACCGCTACTCATTCTAGCTGGTGCAGGAAGTGGAAAAACAAGAGTACTAACCGCAAGAGCGGCTTATATGATAACCGAAAAACAAATTCCTTCTAATCGATTGCTGCTCGTTACATTTACTGCAAAAGCTGCGCGAGAAATGAAGGAAAGAATGCAGCAATACCCAAACCTTAAGCCATCAGATATGAGACAGCTTCTTGTCGGAACTTTTCACAGTATTTTCTATAAAATGCTCTTGCACCATGACCCTAACCGCTGGCACCAAGACCGTTTATTAAAATGGGAATGGCAGAAAGAAAGAATTGCAAAGCAAGTGGGGCGTGAACTAGGACTTGAAGAAAAAGAGTTTGCTTATGATCAAGCTCTCACACAAATCGGCTGGTGGAAAAACAACTTAATCATTCCTGATCAAGTTAAGCCGAAAGACATCTTTGAGGAGCGAACATTACATATATACAAGCATTACGAAGAAATAAAAGAAAAAGAACAATTATTTGATTTTGATGACATGCTCATTGGCTGTTATTATTTTTTATCAGAAAATCGTAATCTCCTAGAAAAGTATCAAGAACGGTTTTCCTATATTTCAGTCGATGAATTTCAAGATATTAATAAAGTTCAATACCAAATCGTCCAGTTGTTAGCTCAGCCGCAAAATAACTTATGTGTAGTCGGTGATGATGACCAATCGATTTATTCCTTTCGAGGAAGCAACCCGTCCTATATTTTAAATTTCAAAAAAGAGTATCCCGCAACTAAGACGGTTATTCTCGCTAAAAATTATCGCTCCGTTCATTCGATCGTAAGTTCAGCAAGCTATGTCATCTCCAAAAACAAACATCGCTACGATAAACAACTTTCAGCGCTATCTAACAGCGATTTCATGCCACTTGTTTTCTTTCCCTTTGATGAAGAACTAGAGGCGACAATCATTGTAGAAGACTTGAAAGAGCGAATAGCACAAGGCGCAAGCCCTTCCGATTTTGCTATTCTTTATCGAACGAACGTATCGACTCGTGCCTTATTCGAACGCCTCGTTCATACGAGCTTGCCATTTATCGTTGAACAAGAAGGAGATTCTTTCTATCAACGTAAAACTGTTAGAAAGATTTTAGCTTATATGCAATTATCGATTAATCCAAATCATACTGATGCGATGAGTGACTTGATCGGCGCTTTATTTTTAAAACAAGAGGTACTGCGGGATTTAAAAGCTTTAAGTATAATCGAGGATTGTTCTTTAGTGGAAGCTCTTACGAAATTAACACAGCTGCCGGCATTTCAATTAAAGAAACTAAAAACGATTGTTCCTCTATTTTCAAAAATTCCTTCGTTAAAACCTGTTGATGCTATTGATTTTATTGAAAAAGAAATGGGGTTAACCGATTACTTGAAAAAGCAAGGCAATGAGGGGAATGCGATGGATAAAGGCTCAGATGACGTAAGAGACTTACGAGTCGCAGCTCAATCCCATCAGTCTGTACCGGAATTTCTTGAGTACGTTGACCATATCATTCATAAGCATAAAGAAATAGTTTCTAATAAAAATTCAATGACCGGTGAAGCGATTCAATTAATGACGATCCATCGTTCCAAAGGATTGGAATTCAAACAGGTATATGTAATCGGTGCCGTTGATGGTGGACTTCCCCACGACTATGCACTTGATGCATGGCGTGACGGCAACGATGAACCGATGGAAGAAGAACGTAGACTGATGTACGTGGCAATGACCCGTGCCAAAGAAGCACTATATATTTCCGTCCCTTCCATGCGCCGCGGCAAAAAAGCCATCCGATCAAGATTTTTACGGTAGAAAAAAGCAAAAGAGAATGTAAAGAATAAAAAAAGAAATGAAAGAAAAGAAATATGGTGCCAGGCACCTTTAGTATACTAAAGGTACTTGGCACCACTTACATTAATCGTCGTCTTCATCGTCATCTTCGTCATCGTCATCATCTTCGTCGTCGTCATCATCTTCATCATCTTCATCATCTTCATCATCTTCATCATCATCATCGTCATCGTCGTCGTCATCTTCATCGTCGTCGTCATCGTCATCTTCATCGTCATCGTCATCGTCATCTTCGTCGTCTTCATCTTCATCGTCGTCTTCGTCTTCGTCCTCTTCTTCATTGCCTTCATTTTCGATTTTAAACTCTACTTCTGTACCATCTAAAAATGAGATCTCAACATCTAATTCGATAAAAGAATCATTACCTAAAGCTTTTAATATTTTCTTGATTAACTTTTCTTCTGACATATCGGATGAAATTGATAAATCGTCCATAAAGTTAGGATTAATAACTGATCCAGCGCTACTTACGACTTCCTCACCTGCATCTGTTTTTTTATGAATCGTTAACTCTCCAACTTCACCATCAAATTCTAGCTCATAGAATGTGTCCCCTTGAAGCTCAAGTTCAATCGTTAATTCATGTAATTCACTTTTCATATGAATCCTCCCTAAGTTAAATTAATTAGTTTTTAGTGCACTGATATACTGTATGGTTATTCCGCTGTATCGGTATAGGTATTTGAGTAGGTGTTTTAGATTTTTTTGAAAAAAATGAAGTTAACTCACTAAGTTAACTTCATTTAAATATATTCAAGAAGTTATGAGCTTTTTTTACGTCTCTTTTTGTTTCTTTTAAAATCCACTACGTTCATAAAAAGTTTTGCTGTTGTAATATCGTTGACTGCTTCTACTAAATTGGATGGCTTCTCTAATTTTTCCTCTTGTTCTTGAACTTCCTCCTGTTTTTGCTCGGATTGCTCTTCAACACCTGTTACTACACTTTTGATGATATTTTTCATCTCATTTTCACTACTATCTTTAGAGTTCTCAATTTTCTCTTCTGCTGCCGACATTAATGACTTAATGTATTGATTGCTCTTGGTTAGTTCAGAGAATAAGATTTCTCGTATTCTCTCTTTTTTCGATTTCGTCTTTTGTGATTTCGGTTCTACTTCAGCCTTAGTTCTTTCTTCTACTTCTTCCATTTCAGGGTTTTCCTCTAAAATTTCCACAGTACCGGCAGGATCTACCTTTGCACTTTCTCTTCCGTCTATCGACTCTTCGTTATCCCCATCTTCTTCTGTTTCTGTCGTTTCTGCAGTTTCCATACCTTCTTCTGTTTCCGTCGCTTCTGCACTCTCCATATCTTCCTCTATTTCCATCGGTTCTGCACTTTCCATATCTTCTTCTGGTTCTGTCATTTCTGTAGTACTTCCATCTTCTTCAAGAGCATTAACGGAAACATTGTTCTTTATCTTATTCTCAATCTCATTCCAAACAGAAAGAATATCGTCTGCTACACGTGACCACGTATAGTTCTTTTCTGCAAGACTACGTCCGTACTCCCCCATTTTCTTCGCTGAGTTAGGACTTGAGAGCAAGAATGAGATTTGATCAGCAAATTCTTGTGGGTCTTCTGGATTCTGGATAACAATACCGTTTTCTTTTTCCTCTATTACTTCTGGATTTCCACCACGAGCCGTTGTTACGATTGGACGCCCTGAAGCCATCGCTTCATAATGAACACGTGCAAGTGGTTCCTGCCATTGAGACGGACAAACGAAAATATCCGCTGCAGCAAACCAATATTGGATTTGATCAGGGGCAACAAAGCCCGTTGTTATAACTGGAATTGGTAATCGATTAGCAAGAGCTCGAACATACGCCACATAATCGGTAATATCATCTTGACTAAACCATTTACTTCCTACAATCACTAGAGCAATATCCGGATGCTTTTCCGCTAATTTCGGCATCGCTTTTACTAAAATATCTGCACCCTTATTCGCAGAAAGTCTGCCCGTAAATAATATAATTTTTTTATTTTCTAGATTATGTTCTTGGCGGATTTGTTTACGCATTTTTCGAGCTTGGTCTGAGTGAGGATGCGCAAAGCGTTCGATATCTACTCCTGAATAGATTGTTTTTAGCTTGGGTGCTGCTTGCGGGAAAGGTTCAGCTATCGTTTTCCCAATATAATCACTAACCGTTATTATTTTATCCAACTGTGCGATAGCCTTCTCTGCTTCGTCTGCATCTATTTTTTCAGCCTTAAACATATCATTGTGCATACTTAAAACGAGCCTGGCATTTGGAGCAACCTCCCTCACACTGGTTACTAAACGAGGCCGATTAAAAATGTGAATGACATCGAATGTATTTGTTTTTAAATAGTCAATCACACCTTCTTTATAAACTTCGAACAATCCTCCTGGAACACGAACATACTTTATATTTTTTACTGTCTCTTCATTAGGTAAGCTTGTGTCATCTCTTCCTAAGATCGTTAATTCATAATGAGACGATAATTTTGAAGAAACTCCTGCTATATATGTTTGAATTGCGCCACCTCTTACCGGGGGGACTGGGAGTTTTTCTGTACAGATCATTAAAACTTTCATTATCTCTTTTCCCCTTTCCAACAAAAAAGAATACGAAACTAACTAGCTAGTAGTTATCGTATTCTAAAAAAAGATTTAGGTATGGTTGATAGCCTTGAAAATAATCAGATTTATCATGATTAAGAACAAATTGGAAAACATAAAAAAAACAAAATGACAAAGCTAATCCACTTCAGTATTCATTTTCTTTAATAGTCTATAGTAATCTTTGTTAGATCCAATATCATAACGCTCTCCTGAAACTTCATATCCATAACATTTTCTTTGTTGTAACATATCTTTTAAAGCATCGGTTAATTGTATTTCCCCTCCAATTCCTAGTTCTACTTTCTTTAAAAACATAAAAATATCGGGATGTAAAACATACCGACCGACAACAGCTAGATTAGAAGGTGGTGATTTTTTTGGTTTTTCAACAATATCTATGATTTCATGCAGTCCGGGTGATATCTTTTTCTCCTTTATAACTCCATAATTCTTTAGTAATTCCATTTTTACTTGCTGAATTCCTATTACACTGCTGCTTGTTCTTTCATAAACATTTATTAATTGCTTTAGGCTTCGCTTGTTCTCAATAAAAATATCATCAGGTAAAAGAACGGCAAAAGGCTCACTGTTAATGAAAGAAGATCCCATTGCAATTGCATCGCCTAACCCCCTTGCGAAAGGCTGACGTACAAATTGTATGTGTACCTTGGGAACCGATAACTTATCTAATAAATGCTGTTTATTCATTTCCACTAGAAATGCTTCCAATTCAAGAGAACGGTCAAAATAGTCGATAATCATATTTTTATTTCTTGAAACAACTATTAATATTTCTTCAATTCCAGAGGCAACTGCTTCTTCAACGACATAATGAATAGCTGGCTTGTCATTAATAGGAAACATTTCTTTTGGTAGAACTTTAGTTATCGGGAGACTTCGCGTTCCATATCCTGCTGCTGGAATAATGGCTTTTCTTACTCTCATATCGCTCCCCCTTTAGAACTTGTTCCTTTTACTAAAATATTCGTCCACATAAGAAAAGAAAGTTGTCCTAAAAAAAAGGGCATAAGACATATGAAGCTTAACTGATGTAATTGCCTCTCTCTAGTTGAAATGCCTACACTTAATAGATAGTCATGCATAACGTATAGTAGGCAACCTTACTAAGTTAGAGGGAGGATTATTTATGAAATCAAACGATGCTTCTAATAGGAAATTAGTGGAGAAGTTTATTTCCACTGTATTAAAACAAAATAACATTGACCCAAAAAACCAACTGTCCAAAGCAGAAAAACAAGAAATAAAAAAAATAATCACAGATTTCCATAACCAAATGAATAGTTTTTTAGCGAAAAAAGGGCAGTTAGTTACAGAAAATTATAATCAACCCAGCTCAAAAAAAATTCGTCCATATAAACATAGAGTTATTGCTGCAAACGATATTAATACGCTGAAAATGTTTCAAGGATCCATTGTTAACACTTCAAGTCAGTAATATATATAAACTTCAATTAAAGAGAACTTTCTCCTAAAGCAAGGATGTTGACAGTAAGTCAACATCCTCCAGTACATCTATTATTATTTTGGTAACGGACCATTTTTATCGTCTTTAATTTCAACTTGTTGATGTTGTAAAACTTTTAAGCGCATTTCGACGATCATCTTTTCTCTAACTGTTCTGAATACATTACACCCTTTTTTCCAATCTTCAGCAATATCTAGTTCTGTTACTCCTGCCCATTCTAATTTACAGTAAGGCATATCATTGAAGTATTCGTAAGTGGCAAACCCTTGTACTTTTGGATCCATTCCCATCCCTTTTTTATCATTAAACACTAGTTCATAAATACCATTTTTAACACTTAGCTTAGTAGGATCAAAACCTTTAACATAAGGCTTTACGACACAGTGGAACGGTGTGTCTACTGTATGGTGTTCAACAGCACCAGAACAGCTTGGAACGTATTCTATATTTTTACGAACAAATCCTTCGATATATAGTTTATAGTTTCCTGGATAGAACGGTTCACAACCTTTACCATTGTTATACCCATTAGAATTTGCAGCTGCAGAATCAGGGTTGGAGAATTGTGATTGTACTAATTTACATTGTGTTAAGTGAACATTTTTTCGAATTCTTTTAATTTCTTTTGCTGGTTTCGGTAATCTTTCAACAGCCTCCACATCTACTTGGATCCATTCGTCGGCTACAACTACTGGTACATTCGCGTAACCAGTTGTTTCGTACCCGTATTTCTCACTGTCACAACGCAGTGTCTTTGAATAATCAGCTGTTTTACAGCTCTTATCATGATGATGCTTACCTTTTGAGTAAAAACCCATATACATCCACCTTTCCTTTTTTTGTTGTACAACGTTGTACAATATATAAAATGCAGAAGGTGAGTTTTTGGTAATAGGACAAGAAACCAATATTTACTTTGTCTTTAAAATTGATGAAATAACCCTTAAACATAATCCTAAGAGGTTTATTAGTAATTTGGAAAACCTTGATATAGGCTTTTTTAACAGAACGAAGAAAAAAAAGATGCAGTTGTTTAAATCAACTACATCTTTCCTAACTTTAGAAATTACAACTTTACTTTTAGGCCATTTATTTTTTATTGCCGCAGCCACATCCTCCACTATTAGGACGACCTTGATTATTGTTAGAAGAATAAATTTTATAGGGTGATTGGTCTTTATTAGCTTGCTTTTGACTCATATGAACATGGCCGCTACTGTGATATGTTCCTGGGAAAATTCGTTTCTTATTTGACTTCAACATGTTCCCTCCTCATTTTTATAGAACTATTCCTAAAGGAATGTTTTCTTTACGATATAAGGTACAAATTATACTAAAATAGATTTACGAACGAAAAATTATTCTCTCACTCCTAAAGTATTGTATGCCATGGTTATAAAAGGTGTTTCCACACTTATCCTAAAAGCTATGTTAAATAATACTGTTTAACAGCGCTATCCTAAAAAAAGAAGATAGCTTTGAAGCTACCTTCCCCCATTTTTAAGCTAACTCTTCTTAGAATAATGAGGAATCATGTGTAAATAAGTTATACCAATTTTAGGCTGAGCTTTGTCACTTCCCTATTCTTATGAATAAGGAAGCAATTAACAACGGGTTCCTTTTTTACTAAAGAAATAATAATATAGACGACGTTTGGATAAGTATGATTTTTAATATCGTAAAAAGAAGGATACGCTCTTGTCGTTGGGTGGGAGTGAAAAATACCTGTTAATCGTTCTCCTTTTTTCTTCATATTATTAAACGTATCTTTCAAGACATCTTCTGAAATAGCAAACCGAACTGAACTTTTTTCTTCATTAGGAACCGGCCAACAAGAAAGTCCCATTAGGTTTTTGCCAGAGATTAATCCACACGCCTCTAGCGGAATTTCGTTTTTACAATGTTCAACCATTTGCTTATACACTTCTTTTTTTAAACGGAAGATTATATTACTACTGTTTTTCATTCTCATTTTCAACTGGATCTGTTGAATTTTCTGAAGCGTTTTGGCTTGTTGGATGTTGTTGCTGTAATCGTTTATTAAATGTTAAAAAAGTATCGCCTGACTTCTTGTTGATTTGCGACTGTGGTTTAGCAGTTCCTTTGTTCTTCAATAAATTTTGATCTCTTAAATTTCTTAGAAACCAGGAGTTATTAGCTGTTTCATCAAACTGCCTTGCTTGTATTTCTTCGTTTGGTGTATTTGTTTTTGGAGCAACACTACTTGATTCTACCTTTTGTTTCGGGTTCAATTTAGTGTTATTGTTTTGACTTTGAAGCAGGTTAGCTAATAATTTTTTGTCTTCTAAATATTCATCACGCTGCTCTTTTATACGTACTAAATCTGCTGTTTGTTTTTCCAGTAGAGTTTCGAGTCTTTGGTATTCCTTTTGTATTTTCTTTAGATTTTTTTCAGACGCCATCACTAATTCTTTGTATTCGCTAAGCTCCTCTTCATGTTTGGACCGATTTTCTCTGGAGTCATTTAAACGCGTAATTTGTTGTTCTAATCGTGCCAGTTGATTAGACAAAGAGTGGTTTTCCTTGACTAGCCTCTCATTGTCCTTTACCGTTTCCCCACACTTCTCCTGTAACTCCTTTACTGTATTCGCTTGATCTTCATCTTTAGTCATTTTTTCTAATTGTTGCTCATAATCTTGTTGTAGTTGTGTTTTTTCGTTTTTTAACTTTTCAATTTCTTCATTAATATTCTCATGACTTGCTTGAAATTCTGTTAGCTTACTTTCAAGATCACTCAATTGCTGCAATAATGCTTCTTTCTCAAATAAATTTAGCTTTACCTGTTCACTTGCTTCCTCTTTTTGCTGTTTAATCACTTTCTTTTCAGCTTCTAATTGTTCGATATAAGTTGATTTTTCTTTAAGCACTTGCTGTAAATCACTGTATCGATTGGTTATATCCTTCATTTCACTGATAACTTTCTTCTGACCTTCACCTTCCTTCATTTTATACAAATTTATCTCTTCCTCACGTTTTTCAATTAATACTTCATAACTTTTAACTTGTTCCTCAAATTCCGCTCTCACATGATTTAATTCTTCAACTAAATTCTCATTTTTTTGCTGTAACTCGATAATAAATGTCTCACGTTCTTGAAGTTGATCCTTTACTTGTTCTATTTGTTCATTTAGTTCTGCTTGGTTTTGATCTGATACTTCGTGTAACTTTTGAATATTGATTTCCTGCTCTTTTATAGTCTCTTCGTATTTTGTAATATCTACTTTCAAGTCATATAATTGTTTTTCAAACGCTTCCTTTTCTAGATAGTAAGATTGCATATCCTCGTGTAGTTTTTCTTGACCAGCACTCTTTTCCTCAAGCTCCTGCTCCAATTGCTTTTTTTCTACTTTCAGCTGTTCGTATTCCTCGATGATGTCCACTTGATCATCATTCATCTTCTCTTTTAAAGTGGCTATTTCTCCGCGAAGTTGCTCGTTTGTTTCTGAAATACTATTAATCTCTTGTTCATAGGACTGTTGCAAACTCTCCATTTCCTCCAGCTGTTGGAACATTTTCTCATTTTCATCTACTAATACTTCTTTTTCTTGTATATAGTTCTGTTTTAACTCCTCAGCTTGATTAATTGTATCTGTCTTCTCCTCTAAAGCTTGTTGAAGTTCAGTATTTTCACTTTTGAGAAAAGCTATTTCTTCTAACAACGGTTGTTGTCCTTGATCTAAAAGTGCTTGTAATTCTTCTAACTGTTCAGCCAATTGTATTTTCTCAGTTTCATAATTTGAAATAGTTTGTTCGAGCTCAACTTTAACTTTTCCCAAATCCTCTAACCGAGATAATAGCGCTAATTTCTCACTATAAAATTCACGGCTTTCCTCTGTAATTTCGTTTAATTGAAGAATTTTATCATTAAGCGCTCGCTGTATTTCACTCTTTTCCTTTCTCATCTTCTCAACTGCTTGATTATACCGCTCCTCATTCATTTGATAGCGCGAAAGTTCCGACTTTAAGTGTATTAGCATTTGTTTTTGTTGTACGTTATTAAACTCACTTTTTTGACGGCTCAACACAATCTCTCCTTTCAATTAAAACTGAGTAACCATTTATTCTTTAAAGTAACCAACCCAAAAGTAGGCGAATATTATCCATCTGTATTATGTATATGGGCAAATGATTATTTGTTTCTTTTTTTCATCAAAAAAAATTAGATTTATACCAAGATGGCTGTGCATGTACCCATACAAAATAATCGGGCATACATACAATACAGTGTGGTAAAAACCTAATTATTTCTATTCTGAAAGGATGAGTGTATTGAAAGTAAATCCAATTCGCGGTGGCCAAGAAACACTATGTATCAAAGTTCCCAAAGTGTATGATTGGGTAACTCGCCAAGCAGATATTCATCGATCGTTTAATGGACTGATGGGTTTAGATGAGTTGAACTTCGAATGTAAAGACGGCTATATTCCTGATGCTGATCCATGCTTAATTTTAGATTGTCGTAAAGGTGATTCTAAGCTTGGAATAGATTGTCATACTTTGAATGTTGAATGTATTATTACAGATGCTGCAGGAAAGCCTGTTGATCCAGAAGCACCAGGGGGATTAATTTGTAAAGAAATAACTGACCCAAGAAACCGTGAAAGTTTTGAATTTACTTTACCTACTGGGGATACAGTGACTCTACAAAAAGTAAAAGTATTAAAGAAAGGTTTCTTTATCATTAAAGTATCGAATGGAAAAGGTGGAGTTTGTTATTCTGACCCCCAACCATTTGCAACCGTAGAAAAATTCTTCCTTTGTGCACCAACGGGAACTAAATTACAATGTGAAATCACCGATTTTCAATGTGAAGCTGTTCTATGTTGTAACGACGATGGTACATTTAATCAAGTAGAAGTCGCAATTAGTATGTGTCAGAACATTCAAATGGAAGCACTAGTGAAATTAGAAATCACCGCAGATTTCTGTCAACCTCGTCAAGAAATTCCATTCGAATGCCCACCACTTCCAGTACCTCCACAATGCCCAGACGTTTTCCCTGGTAATACTTAACTAGAGGAAAATATATCAAATCCATGCAAGTCGGTTCAGTCAACTGACTTACATGGATTTTTTGTTAGAGCAAACCACCAAAAATAGTATTATTTTTACTAAAAATGAGGGTAAAAAGAGAAGGAAGTGTCACCTAAAGATCTTTTAGGTAACACTTCCTTTTAATGTTTGATTGTATTACTTAACTGCACAGCATATACCACAAATTGGTTCAGGACCATGAGCTACTCCTGCACCGAACCAGCACATAGAAACCTCACATAATTCATAGATGAACCCTTCTGGTAAGAAGATTGTGTATATTGCACTATCTCCGTCTCCTTCTAGTCCATCTTCATCTAGATTCTTTACACCTCTACAGCCAGTAGTTGGATCGACATCCTCTACTTCATAAATAGTATCAGTCGTCATCCCATTTCTTGTTACTCGACCAGGTAAAGTTTCAGGAAATTCATCAAACGGACACAATGGTAAATCTACCGTAAAGTGACTAAATCCGCTTCCAGGACCAGTTCTAAAATTAGTTACTCGGTATTGAAGAATACCAGCTGCGATATCCTCTGGAGTCGATAAAAATTCAAATAGCACACCATCAATCTCCTGTGTTGGAGGGCAAATATTTTGGTTTACCATTTATCTCACCTCTCTTTCTACTAAGATAATTTATACTATGAAAACAATTCAATCCTGTAAAGGTCAATCATCCATTTTACTTTTATATTCAAAAAAAAGGCTGGAGCAACCCCGGTTAATTACATTAGTTACAAGAATAATATCCTCTCTTGTATCAGCTACAGTTACTATAAAACAAATGCACAATGGTTTTATGGCTTGAGCTTAATGATAAGTGTTCTAATACTAATTTTAAAAATTTCTCATCACCAAAAAAGGGCATTCACATAGTATAAAAGTGGGAAGGAACCCTATTACAATGCTCGAAAGGAGAAAAATATAATATGGAGATCAAACCAATTGAGGGACGCCAAGAAACCCTTTGTATTAAGGTACCAAAAGTGTATGATTGGGTAACTCGTCAAGTAGATGTACCGCTTCAAGCTTTCACAGGTGAGAAAGGATTGAAGCAGCTGAACTTTAATGGAAAAGAATTGGATCCTTGTGCTGAATTAGATGGTATGGGGGCATTATCGATCAAATGCATCGTTACAGATTCGGCGGGTCATCCTGTGGATCCGTTAAAACATGGTTCAATACTATGTACGGAAATTCCTCAAACACATGGCCGGCAAGAAGTGGAAATTACGCTTCCAGATGGTGAAGTAGTCACACTACAAAAAGTGAAGGTATTGAAAAAAGGTTATTTTATCGTTCAAGTGACAAATGCAGCAGGCACGGTTGTTTATACATCCAAACCTCAACATTTTGCTGTTGCTGAAAAATTCTTCTTATGTGCTCCTGAAGGAACATATTTACAATGTGAGATTACTGATTTTGAATGTGATGCTCATTTAATATGTGATAAAGATGATAAGGGAGATTCAGAGTTCCAACAAATCGATGTATCTATTAACATGTGCCAAAATATTCAAATGGAAGCTTTAGTAAAATTAGAAATTACTGCAGATTTCTGTCAACCTCGTCAGGAGCTGCCGTTTGAGTGTCCACCACACCATGTTCCACCACAATGTCCAGAAATCTTCCCATCTTAATGTAGTGAAAAAGAGGGCCGCCACCCTCTTTTTTTTATACAGGAAGCTTGTCGTTACCAATCGGTTTCCTATTAATTTATTAATCATACTTTTAATCTTCTACTTTTAAAAAAAGACTGGCACAGATTAATCTATAGTTCATACTATACATTAGACATTTTACCTAAATAAACAACAATTGAAAGGATTGATCATATTGTTTAAGTCCAAAAAAGATGAAAAAGAAACACTTTGCATCAAAGTACCAAAAGTGTATGATTGGGTAACTCGTCAAGCAGACGTTCCTCTACAATCATTCACAGGTCCTGGAGCATTAAAGACGTTAAAGTTCAAATGCAATGGGTATGATTGTGTAGATCCATGTGCGGAATTAGCCGAAATGGGGAAATTGTCTATTGAGTGTATTTTAACCGATGCCCACGGAAACCCAGTAAATCCATTAGCACCTGGTGCCATCATTTGTAAAGAAATAACACAACCTCATGGACGACAAGATGTAAATATTACTCTTCCAGATGGTGAAGTACTAACACTCCAAAGAGTTAAAGTGCTTAAAAAAGGTTATTATATTCTCCAAATTAGAAATGCCTCTGGAACTGTAGTGTGTACATCTGCTCCTCAATCATTCGCTGTCGCTGAAAAGTTTTTCTTATGTGCTCCAGAAGGGACATTCTTACAATGCGAAATTACTGACTTCGAATGTGATGTGAATTTAATTTGTGAGGAAGATGAAGAAGGAGACCCGACTTTCCAACAAATCGATGTTTCCATTAACATGTGCCAAAACATTCAAATGGAAGCAATCGTAAAGCTTGAAATCGAAGCGGAATTCTGTCAACCTCGATCTGAAGTACCTTTTACTTGTCCGCCACTTCAGTTTCCACCACAATGTCCAGAAATTTTTCCAGTGCCTGACGATTATTAACAAATAAGCCATTTTATGAGGAGATGCTCTCCTCTTTTTTTTATCTTCTTCTTCTCTCTATACTATATGTATATTCATTTACGAAAAATAGTACATGACATATGTCTAGGGCATATGTGGAATTTACATAATTATTTATATAGTCTCTCCCAACTGGCTACTTATTTTCAGCTATATAAATATATGCGGCTCTAATTACATACACATGAATTAGGTAATGGAAATAAGGAGGTATTTATATGACCGATGATGTTCAACAACAATTACAAAGCCAGGCATTTTTTAATTACTCTGTTGTTCTCCCTGAAATGGAAGAAGCAGAAAAAGAAGTACTTATTATAGGAAATTTTATTATAGAAAATATAGGTCAGGAAACATTGCAAACGCCAGTAATTTGTATTCGTCTTAAACCAGCTGAAAGTGGGAAGTTAGGTGGCAAAATCGAGGGAACTTCACGAAATGAAATGATTGTTGACGCTAGCAATTCGATGGAATGGCAACACCTTAACGCCGAAAGAAAAGAAAAAGTGAAGCAGTCAGGAGAATATTGGTTGAAACCAATTGAATGTGACGAATTAGCACCAGGAGAAAAGCTGTTTTTTTCAAACTTTGATTTTACACTAAAAAAACCTGCTGAAAAAAATTCAGCGATTATTGAAGGGTTTGTATATTTTAACGAACTACGCCAAGGGGTAGAGGCTCTTAATAAGGTGATTATTAATTTTTAACCATGTGATCCCAAAAAGGTGGTTATCCCCTCTTTGGGGTCTTCTTTACTTGGACTAACTAAAGGAGTGTATATAGTTATGAAAATACTCTATATTCCTACTGTCAATAATAGTCTCTATCATTACTTTGATCATGCCATCATTGATGGTTTACTTCAATTAAACCACCAAGTAAGAACGTGTTCTGATTACACCAACATTGATGCTCTTAATACACTCGTTTCTTCTTTTCAACCGGATATAATACTGACTATGGCACGATTTAATATTCGGGATGCATATCTTAACTGGATCAAACAACAGAAATGTACGACGGCTATATGGTTAACCGAAGACCCTTATTACACTGACAAAACCGTAAAAATAATCCATTACTTCAAATATATATTCACCATTGAATCTTCCTGTGTTCCACTGTACAAAAAATTCGGACATCATAATGTTTATTATCTGCCACTTGGAACAGATCCTGCTATATACTCCCCACCTCAAACGAACCATAAGTATAATTATGATATTAGCTTAGTGGGATTTCCTTACCCTGAGCGTATAAAAACTATAAAATTTTTACTCGACCACACCTCTTATTCGATTCTTACCGCAGGAAATACATGGCTTCAATCACTTGGAGACTACAAAACAACTCATAATTACAACGTCATTGATTATTGGATTGAGCCATGTACTGTAGCTTCTATTTATAATCAGTCTAAAATTATATTAAACACTCACCGCTCTTCTAAGTTTAAATATAATCGAAATAATCAAGGAGTTTACAATCAAAGTATAAATAACCGAACCTTTGATATAGCAGGTTGTGGAGCCTTTCAGCTTATTGATAAAAAACCTGATCTTGGGAGACATTTTGTTGAAAGAGATGAAATTATTGCATTTGAAAATTTTACAGACTTATTGCAAAAAATTGACTACTATCTTATAAACGAAGAAGAAAGAAAAAGAATTGCTGCAAATGCTAGAAACAGGGTAATAAAATGTGAAACATTTCTTCACCGCCTAAGTAGTATATTAGGGATTATTCAAAACCAATAATGACATAAGAAAAAAGTTAATACAAAAAAGACAAGGAATTATTTCCTCCATTCCAATACCTTCTTTCCTTTACTAAATTCTTTAGTGCATCCTTAGATTATTCTTTCTTTTTTGATAGATAATAAGCGTATTCCAATGGCAAAGTCAAAGATTTATCCTTTAACTTATGAAAAGGATTAGGAAGATTATTTACTTCAAAGATCCATAGCTTACCTTGGTTATCTATGCCTAAATCAATACCCAGATCACCCATATTGTATTTTGTGTTATCAAAAGTTTCACAAATACTGTACCCCAGATCTATAATTGATTTCTTTATTACCTCATGGCCTTTATCAGAAAATAATTGCTTTAAAAAATGGTCTATATAAATTAATACATTGTTTCCAGCGCCTGCAGAAACAAACACTTTATTTAGTGCAATTCTTCCAACTAAAAAACTCACTTCCCACTTTCCATTACCATTTTTGTTCATATTTAAACGGATATCAGTCGCTTTACCCCCTTTCCACTTTTTTGTAACTATCGCTTCCTGCAGAATATATTTATGTCGCTGAAAGTAGTGTTGAAACCAATTCTCTAATTCGGAACAGCTATCGAATATTTCCTTTTCTCTTTTACCAATACAACTAACTTTTCCATTCCCTAATATCTTTACATAAAAGATGCCTTTTCCACCATGTCCTCTAATTGGTTTAAGATAAAATTGATTATATTTCTTTGTATAGAAATGGAGGTCTTCTAAGTTCTCAAGTGAATTTGTTTCTGGTATATGTGGACGGAGATGTTTATTCTCAGATAAAATTTCTGTACATTCATGCTTAGTATAAAAATGGTTATTAAATACTTTTCCAGGTAACGCCTTTTCTAACTCTTGTAGTTCTTCGAAATGAAATTCACTTTGTACATAGATAACATCTGGTAAAGGATACGTTCCTGTTTCAACCATTAAATTTTGATTTGTCCATGAAAGACGTTCCCCAGTGACAGTTTTTCCCTCAAGGTCTAACTTTTCCATTGTGAAGATTATAGTATCTTTAAATCTATAATTACTTTGAGCTAACAGTCTTTTTTTAACCAAATTGTAAAAAGCTTTTCGCTTCTTATTTTCTTTCCGACCAACACAAATTCCTAATATTGGACTTCCTATTAATTCATCTCCCACAACAATCACGTCCTTTATATTAATCTATTAAATCAATTGATGTTCATGTTCTAAACAAGTCAACTATTTTTATTTATAATAACTCCACGAAAATGGTTTTCCTTGCTTAAAATAATCTAGTTCTCGTGGTGAGAGGCTAACACTATCTTTAATGGATAAACGTAACTTTTTAAAATATTTATGTTCGATCGGATATAAACAATTTTCCTCACTTATAAAGAACTTTTCACTGCATCTAAATAAGATACCATCTGGCAATAATGTATCAACTGAGATTGTTACCCTTAGTTGCGGTCCATCCTTTAGCTTTTTCAATACTTTTTCATCAAAACTAACGATATTTTTATATTTTAAGTTGTATCTTTCAAGTGCTAAAGGACTACGAATTAATCTTTTCTTGCTATTTTGAATAATGTAAATGCGAGGAGAATTGTGCCCTTTTACTAGAAGGCAATTAGGTAATTTACCAGTATTAAAAATAGTATGATCAATAGGGGGACCTAGAGGATATTTAAATACAAATGGATCGGGAACAATCACTATTTTGTCTTTGTTATACTTCAATCTTTGAAATAGTTCAGAAGTAACTCTTCGTCTTATATTTTTATCTAGTAAAAAAATATCATTAGAAATTCCTTTAATTAATGTTCCGTCAGGAATTCGATCAGGTAGGTTCTTATTTATCATTTGAAATGAGTGAGGGGTTTTATAGTTAATATCAAGTACTTTATCAATGGGATAAAATTTATAAAATTCATTTAACCTTGCCCAAGCTACAGCATCACCATTATGCCAATGACTTGGGTGATCATCCCAATAGCTATTGTATTTTTCCCCCACTTTCTCAATTGCCCTTCGCGTATGCATTACAGAACAGTGGTCAACAACATTGGCTGCTTTCTGCAATACCCCTCTAGTTTTCCTTGTTTTTTCGAATGTTACATTAAAATTTTCGTCTAGCTTACGTAGTTTTTGTCCTGAATAGACGATGTCGATTTCAGGATGCTTACTTAAATATTGTGTCATTATTTCTAGTCGTTGTGGCAAATATTCACTATCATCCGTTAAATATGAGATATATTTCCCTCTTGATAATGGGATAGCTCGATTAATTAAAGTAGCATATCGCGTTGTTTTATAGCGGTTATTACTTTCAATTTTACTGTTAAAATATTGAATTCTAGGATCATTAATATATGATTTAATTATCTTGGTTGTTTGAGATGTAGAAGCATCATTCATAATAAAAAGTTCCCAGTCTCGTAACGTTTGAGATAAAACACTTTCGATTGCCTTCCCTACGGTTTCTGGTTTATTATAACAAGTTAAAATAATCGAAACTTCTGGCCGCATAAAAGCGAACTCCTTCCTTTAGAGTCAAATGAATAAGAATTGGACAACTTTACGTTTTCAACTTATTTCACCTAATAACTTTAAAATTAATTTTTTACTTCGAGCATTACTATTTTTCTCTAACTGAATTTTTAAATATTCTTCTACTAATTTTTTTAGTGGAGGTGAAAGTTGATAATACGCTTTCTTAATGCTTAAAATAATTTCTTCAGTAAATTCATATTTCAAATTACTATCCTGAACTCCACTCAGATTTGAATAATCAATTCCGTAATTATCCCTTAACCAAATGGTATCCTCTTTTCTACTTTCAAAAATTTTTATCTTGTCACTAATAGGGATATCAAATTTAGATCCTTTTATATTCAAAAGCGGTACGTAGTCCCTCTGGGCTCTATTTTCATTTATTTTTCCATTATAAATCATCGGGATTCTTACGTTTATATATGAAAGGATATTTCCAGCAATTAATGATATGCTTTCATTAGCTTTTTGAATATGAAATTGGTTGATTTCACTTTCTTTAAAATTTAGAGATGATAAGAAATGACCAATTACTCCATACTGATGTGGAAGAGTCTCTTCAAAAGAATATAATTTAATATTTTGCTTTCCAAATACTTGTATAAATTTTTCAATTTTGTTTTTGAAGTTATTTTTATACGTAGTATTCATATGAGTTAACGCAGTTTCATAAAAACCTCCGCTTTTAATAATTTCCTGAATATTACTAATTGACCAACTTACAGGATTTCTTAAATACATCATAACCGTGACCTTCGTCTCCTCTTGAAATAGAGACATTATATACTTTTTAAATGCTTGCAAATTTTCATGAGGTAGAACTGAAATATCTTCACCTGATATAATGATCTTAGATTTCCCTCGATTCACAATCTCTTTTTCAAAGTTTCTTAAATACTCTTGATTTTTAGCTATAATATTTGCAGTTGTATATCCATTCCTAATGTTAATATGATATCTTTCTGGATGCTCAGAAAACACACTATAAATAGGAATGGAATGATTTGAAGGCCAACTCCTTGGATAAATATAACCTTTCTTTTCTAATATTTGATTATTTTCTTCATTGAATAATGTTCGCTGGATACTTGTTGTACCCGTTTTATGCAAACCAACATGTAAAATAATTTCACGTTTTTTAATCACTTTAATTTCCACCCCTTTAACTCCACTCTTATTTAAAGCGTTATATTAATACGGCCTTTTAAAGCATATGCTTTACTATCGAGGAGGATATAACATTTGATAATATTTCCCCCTTTCTGTAACCGCCTTTTAGGTAAACAAACCATCCAACCTGAACGTTGCATATCATCATTTTTTAAATGTTGAGCGACATCATTTCTTACTAACTCACATTTAGCAACTCCAATCACTTCTTCTTTTTGATTTAAAAAAATTACATTACTAGGTGGTTGGTCATTGAACGGGTTTCTCGCCCAACCAGTTACTATAATTTTACTCTCTTGAACATTTACTTCATCTATAAAGCCTGTTACATAATTGTGTTGATTAATAATACGATCAGGAATTATTTTAAAGTCCTCGCTTTCTCTTTCCTTTGAATATACAAAATCAGTATTTAATGAAAAGTTCGCATCTCTTTTGGTGAGGTTGATATTATAAAAAGGGTCACTTTGTAATAAACTACCCCATTTATTATTTAAACGTGCTTTTTCTTTATCAAACCTTTTCCGCTTTTCGGGTGTATCCTCATACCCTCGGCTTTTTGACTCAAAATGATAAAGTTCTATGTCTTGCAACACTACATTATATAAATTTTGCTCTAATAATTTTAAACAAAAATCAATGTCGCTTAAGGCAACTGGATAATTTTCATCAAACCCTCCCACTTTCTCAAAAATAGACCTTTTGACCATTAGGCAAGCTCCGGTAACTGCCGCAAAATTAGATGTCATTAATAATCGACAAAAGTAACCTGGGCTATTGTTTGAATAACCTTTAAACACATGTCCAGCAACTTCATTAATGCCTAGAACAACTCCAGCATGCTGAATTGTATTATTTGCAAAAAGAAGCTTAGGTCCGACAGCCCCAATACTTGGACGATTTGCATAACTTGCCATCTCTTCTAACCAATTAGGTTTATTTACTTTGATATCATTATTTAAAAATAAAAGTAGATCACCTTTAGCTTCATGCCTAACAGTTTTATTATTGAGCCTAGACCAATTAAAAGGAATTTCTAACGGAAATACTCTGAGTTTTTCTTTGTAGAGCATTTGCCATTTCGAAAATAAACGGAATGTACTATTTTGAACGCTTCCATTGTCAACAATAATTACTTCAAAATTCTGATAACTCGTGTGTTGAAAAATTGATTTTATACACGTTTCTAATAGTTCTGGTTTATCCTTTGTTGGTATGATGATTGATATTAATGGTTGGTTCCTAAGTGGGTAATGAACCCTAAATTGGCCCGGATAATTTCGAAGCGGTTTAACTATTCCCCCTTCACCTCTTCGATCGAGAGCCTCTTGAATACATTTCTGTGCCGATACATATGCATAATTTTTTGCTTTTGGTCCGGAAGCGGTTGAGGTAGGTAAAGTTCTCCAATGATATAGTACTTTAGGAATATGATATATTTTATTAGTCTTCTCTGTTAATCTCAATACCAGGTCCCAATCCTGACTCCCCTCATAACCAATCCGAAATCCACCTATTTCACGAACTAGCTCTGTTCGATACACACCCAGGTGACAAGTGTACATTTGTGATAAAAACGTATCTGGCGACCAATCTGGTTTAAAATAAGGTGCAAACCTTTTTCCATTACTATCTATTTTATCTTCATCACTATAAATCATATCTGCATCTTTGTGTTGATTTAAAAGTTTAGCATTTTCAAATAAAGCATTAGATGCCAGTTCATCATCTTGATCTAATAAAGCAATAAATTCTCCCTTCGCTATGTCTAAAGCTGAATTAGAAGCTGCAGAAATATGTCCATTATTATCTCTATAAATGACTTTAATTCGTTTATCCTTTTCTTCATATTCGGCTAATGTACGTTTTGTATTTATATTGTTAGAACCATCATCAGCAATACACAATTCCCAATATGGATAAAGTTGATTCCGTACAGATTCAATACACTTTCTTAGCCACTTTTCATCAATGTTATACACTGGAAGTATAACTGAGAACAAAGGTTTATATTTTAATTTATTAATTTGTTGAAGAATTCCTTTCTTATCACCTTCTGTAAACTCATTGTATTTAACCCAAAGGTCATAGTTATCCATTTAAATCCTCCTTCTCCTACAATCTTCTAAGTTGAACTACATACAAATCCATGAACTTATGGGATTGTTTTGTGATTATTTATATTAGGAATGACTAGGTTGATAAAATTGTCGATACTTATGTTGGCTTTGATTTGGAACTTATCTCTCATGACCCTTTTGATTTAATAATTTATTTCTTAAATCAGCCTGATCTAAGGCTAATAATTCACAATAATTTAGTAAGTTTTTCATAAAACAAACTTCATTTTTCTTAGAGTATTTCATTTTTATTTCATTACAAAATGAAAGATTTATAGGTTTCCTTGTAAACTGTTTATTTGCAAATAATTCAGCAAAAGTGATATCAGGGTTTGCTCTAACTTTATTAAACCAATGTTTCCAAGGAAGAGAGTCCTTCTCTTTTCGATCATGCCTAGATAAATTAGCAATCCAGCCTATAATTACCTTTGATTTAAAATGCTCAATAGAACGAAAAGGAAAGTGTGCAATTTTTAAATTATTTAATGTTTCTCTTTTTACACTTTTATTTCCAGGTAATAAGCCATGGTTTCCTTGACCGATATTAATCTTAAAGTTTTTTAAAATCTTCCTTGTAAAAATAACTTTTCTGGAAATCGTATCATCACTCTTATGAATGATACGCTTCGGCACAAATTGCTCACTCATATTATCGGAAGAATGTGGCAAGTAATTTTCTCTGTTAATGTAGTACACCTTATCTTGGATGAGTTGATCGATGTATTCTCTCGGATGAACATTCGATCCTACACTTGTGAGAAATTCGTCAGCATCTAATAAAAAAATAACGTCAGGGTTATGTTTTTGCAACGTATCATATACAAGCTTCGTTGTTTTTTTCCCTTTAATAAATTCTAGGCTCTCATCTTTTATGATCGTTAGGGGTATTCCTTCATGCTTTAACTGCTCAAGAATATGACATGTATTATCTGTACTTTTATTATCTAAAATGATTATTTGATCAAAAATACATAGATGATACCTAACAAAGGATTCAATAATATCTGCCTCGTTTTTTACCATACTTACTAAAATATACTTCTTTTTCATTTGTTTATTTTCATCACCTTTCTACAACTAACATCAGAAAACTTTGTAGCTTTGTAAAACTAAAAAAAGAACAATGCATTTACGTATTTATGCTTGTGACAAGTGTTGTTTAATTATTAGTATTCTTAATAACATTGCGATCTCGGGAATATTTCGTATCACTTCATTTTTTGAGTAAGTTATACGTACTTATGGTTAAAATTACTTTTACATACACTTTATGTAAATTTTAAAGATATGATTGTATTAATAACTAGTTCCAGTAAGTGAAAAGTAAATCAAAGAGGAACTTTATTCAAGGACGGAAATATTTAAGCTATTTTCGTTACTATATTTATAAAAAATGTACTTAATATAGCCAATTTAATATTGTTATATTTAGTAGTTTTTTATACCTATTTAACAGTGGAAAATAAATAAACGCTCAGGTTTTAATCAGAGCGTTTACTTTTGTACAAGTTTGCCTATTTACTTCTGTTAATATCTTGTGCTTATAATTTGAGACTTTTTAAATTTCAGCGGTACTTTGTTTCCCAATTAAATCCAATGGTTGGATCATCATAAGGAATTCGTTTTTCATCTGGATTTTTAGATTTATAGGACTTCGTAGTAAAGTAAATGATTGTAGCTGGCTTTTGCCCTAATACTCGATAACCATGTGCCACCCCCTTTGGTATGAGTAAAACGATAGGGTTTTCTTCACCCATGTATATCACATCTGTTTCACCAACTGTATTGGAGTCCTTTCGAAGGTCATGAAGAACGACTTGAGCGTTTCCAGCAGGAAAGAACCATACATCATCTTGTTCTTCATGATAATGGAATGCTTTTATAACCCCAGGATAACTCATAGACCAGGACGCTTGCCCAAAACGTTCTAACAAATCCTCGTCATCTCTCACTAGTTCAGCAAAAAAACCGCGATCATCACAGTGTTTCAGAAGTTTTTTTACCTTGACACCTTCAATCACGATTTAACTCCTCCCTTATGAATTCATTAACAGCCTCTTGCCATCCCCTAGGGTCAGGAATACCTTCACGTTGTAGTGATTCGTGACCCAAAGCGGAATAGGCTGGTCTAGTTGCTCTCGCCCCATACTCTTGAGTCGTTGTTGGTTGAATAAGACCTGGATCATAACCTGCTTGTTTTAAAATATGTTTTGCAAACATATACCACGTACAACACCCCATGTTACTAACATGATAAATACCAAATTTTTTATAAATTAACTGCATAATGACACCAGCTAAATCTTTTGTATATGTTGGTGACCCAACTTGGTCATTAACTACTTTAATCTCTTTATTTTGCTTCGCTAGTTTGAGGATCGTTTTCACAAAATTCTCGCCACCACTCCCAAATAACCAAGACGTTCTAACAATATGAAATTTACTCGTTGACGATTGAATCAGCTGTTCTCCGAGCCATTTGCTCATACCATATATATTCTTCGGATTTGGTTCGTCTCTTTCAATATAAGGCGTCGTCTTCTCACCACTGAAAATGTAATCGCTACTAAGATAGACGATACTTGCTCCCACTTGATCCGCTGCTTTAGTTACATTTAGCGTACCTAAACTATTAACCTCAAATGCTTTCTTTTTTTCATTCTCACAATTGTCTACAGCTGTATATGCCGCTGAGTGAACGATGATATCTGGTTTAATATTGTTTACTATTTCTTTTACTTCTGAAACATTAGTTATATCAAGCTTCTCTTTTCCTACTGCTGTAACTTCTGATACTTGTTTTGCCTCTCGTGTTAACTCTTTTCCTAGCTGGCCATTAGCACCCGTAATTAAAATCCGCACTAATTAGTCACCTACTTTGTTGAGTTAATTTATTTCTATGCCATTCAATCGTAGTTGTTAAACCTTCTATAAACGAGATTTCAGGCTTCCACCCTAATTCCTTATGAATTTTTTCCCAATTTATTGAATATCTTCTGTCATGTCCCTTACGATCTTTTACATACTTAATTAAGCTTTTATCTTTGCCTAAATAATCGAGGATAAAAGAAATGACTTCTTCATTCGTTCGTTGATTCTCTCCACCAATATTATATATTTCACCTATTTCACCATGTTCTAAGACTTTGTGAATAGCGCGACAATGATCCTCAACAAATAACCAATCTCTAACATGTTGCCCATCACCATACAACGGAATGTTTTGATCATTTAGAGCATTTGTGATCACTTTAGGAATAAACTTTTCAATATGCTGTTTTGGTCCATAATTATTGCTACACCTAGTAATAATTAGTGGTAGTTGATGAGTTTGATAAAAGGATCGAACCAATAAATCAGCGCTTGCTTTGCTAGCTGAATAAGGATTATTGGGATTAAGGGAAGATTTTTCTGTAAAGGGGAGATTGTTTTCTTCTAGAGATCCGTACACTTCATCTGTAGATATTTGTATCATCTTTTTGGCTTTTCCACTTAGCACAAAGTTAAGCACGTTTAAAGTCCCATAAATATTTGTTGTTAGGAAGGGTTGTGCATTTTCAATACTTCGATCAACATGGGATTCTGCAGCAAAATTTATTATACAATCGTAACTATAATCAAAGACTTGCTTTAATTGATTGTTATTACTAATATCACATTGAATAAAACGGTAATTAGGATAACATTGAAAACCGAGCGTATTATCTAAATCTCCTGCATATGTTAGGACATCTATATTCGTAATTGCATAATCTGAATTCTTTAACATATATTCAATGAAATTTGATCCGATAAACCCAGCACCACCAGTAATTAGAAGGTGTTTTCTCACATTCCCCCCCCCTTTATCAGCGAATTACCTTCCAAGTTTTGAAGCACTAATGTATTTGCTTTATATAGTGATTCATGTGTACCTGCATCAATCCACCAGCCATTTAGAATATCATACTGTAGTTGTTTTTCTTTTATATACAAATTATTTACATCTGTAATCTCTAGCTCCCCTCGGCTTGAAGGATGAATTGTATCAATGTATTTAAATACTTGGTTATCGAACATATATATACCTGTTACACAATATTTGGAAATTGATTTCGCTGGTTTTTCTATGATCGATTGTATAGAGTTGTTTTCTTCATTTAATAGGGCTACTCCGTATTGAGATGGGTTAAGCACCTTTTTTAATATAACTCTCGCCCCACTTGTTTGCTTCTTAAAACGGTTAATATATGGCGATAGTGAATCTTCAAAGATATTATCACCAAGTAAAGTTACAAATTTCTCATCTTTTACAAATGACCTTGCATATGAAATACCATCTGCTATTCCATCGGCTGCTCTTTGAACTTTGTAACTTAAATTCACTTGTAATTCCTGTCCTTGATCAAATAATGTTTCAAAAGACCTTAAGTGTTCTTCATTGGTTACTATTAATATATCTGTTATTCCTATCTCTTTTAGCTTCTGGATTGACCAATAAACCATCGGATATGGACCAATTGGAAGAAGATGCTTATTAATAATTTTTGTAAAAGGCTTTAGTCGAGTACCTCTACCTCCAGCTAGAATAACTCCTTTCATTTTTTCACACCCTTTATGACTAGAGAAATTTCACTATGGTAGTACTCTATTCTTGTAGAAATGAGAAAGAAAGTTGTCCTACCGAAAATAGGGGTGATTTGGGAACTTTAAAATCTCTAGATGATTTCTTATTCATCAATTCTTTTTACAATCTGTTCCTCATATTCTATATCCCTTGTAAAATCGACCCGTCTTCCCCCTTTTACTTCATTAACATATTTATTCTTTATAGGTATTTTGTCGTTAGTACCTTGCAAAAACCATTCATATTCAATATCAATGTGACCAATATCTATTGCTTGGAACCCACTTTTCGCCAAATCATAAGCTAATACTGTAGCGGCAGGTCCAAGTGAAATTAATATTAAATCCTCTCTACTTTGTTTTTTTACTTCTGTAACAATATCCTGATATTTAGAAAATGCACTTTCCGCAGGACAAATTATTCTTTTTATTGACCTACTATTCTCTAATAAATTATTTCCCCTACCGAACCTAGTTTTTGAACCTTCAACAATTACAATATTTTTTCCGTCCCATATTTTTTTAAATTTTTTAAATCGCTCCAATGATTTACTTTTATCTAAATGATCGATATAAACTCTTGTCACTAGGGAGTCATAGTATTCGTTATTAGAGTTAAGAAGAGTTTTTATATCATTATATTTTGCACCCATGTATTTTCTCCAATAGTTCATTGATTTGGGTGTAAGACCTCTCATACTTTTAAATACATACGGAATGCAAACAATGTGGTTAGAACGTTGACTATTAATTATTTCAAATAGTCTATCCCTGAGAACTCCTGAATATTTTTGGAAATTTATACCACGACCAAGCATAACATTAAATTCTCCATCTCCGAACCTACTTACTGAACAATTTGATTTCAAAATTTTGTCTAACGTTTCATCACTATTTTTAATTATCAACTCATTATTTTTATAACTCGGTGTCATATATATCACACCTTTCTTTTCTACTTAAAGATAATAAATGGTAGAGGACAGTTATAGGTCCTTTTCAACAAAATTCTGATAATTATTTGTCTTTGTGACAATCTTACTTTGCTTTAAAAATTCACTCTCATCTATTTTCCAAGTGTGACCTTGGATGTCTTTTCTTATAAGCACGAAATTGTAATGGCTCGTCGCATAGATTTTAAAACCCTTTTTTCTACAATCCTTTTGAAACAGTTGGTCTTCACCTAATGTTACATTTCTAAATTTTATATCTTTTGTTATATTCTTTTTGAAAACTAATGTTGGGCCAGCAACTGCACCAACAAATTTATTTTGTCCTTTAAACCGGATCACTAAGGATTTTGTCCTTTCGATATATGCAAAAAAAGCATGCTTTCCTACAATGTCTGCGTTTGTTTCTTTAAGAGCTCCTAATGCTTCTTTTAGATAATAAGGGGCATAGTAGTCATCATCATCAAACTTGGCAATGTAATCATACCTTGACTTTTCTATTCCAAAATTTAAACATTCTCCTAACTGAACACCACTTGGTAGTTTGAAAACAGACACATTCTTATACTGTTTCGCTTTTTGCTGCCACTCGTTTATATCCATTTCGTCTCTATTAAGTATAATTATTAGTTCCTTTTCTTTTAAAATTTGTCGATCATAGTTCTCAAACACAAGATTAATATTTTCTTGCCTAATTGTACAAGTGATAATTGATATCACAAAAAAAACTCCCTTCATTAAATTAGGAATACCTTCTCCATCTATACATGCACTAATGACGATTTATCGACTATTAATTAAAGCCTGCATTCTCTTTACTTTTCCATTACATCGAACGTATTGTCTATATAGTTGTTGATTATAAGAAAAATGTGGATTACCCTTCATTCCCACTTTGGGATGCCATAAATGGTATATATACTCATCTTCAATTCTTTTATAGGGTCCACATAACGTATTCATGGCATTTTTAAATGCGTCATCCTCTCTACCCCAACCTTTAAATCGCTCATCAAATCCTTTAACTATATTAAAGTCTTTACGTAACAGGATATTCATACCTCCTACTGACTTATAAGCGTTTTTGTTAAAACGTTCTTTATACTCTATTTCTATGGGCAAAGGCCATTGAGGACGCGAATTTAATAGTTTTTCAGTACTCCTTGCAGTAATATCTAAACACCTATTAAAAGGAATTACCCACGCATGACTCTCAAGTAATTGAACAGATTTCTTTATTATTTGTGGATTATATACAATATCGGAATCGACTACTACAAAAATATTTTTTGTTGCTTTTGCGGCGGCTGTATTAATTGCTTTTGATTTATTAAAGGGTTCTTCATCATTCTCCCCTATACATATCTCTACATCTTGTAATACATTTTCATAGTAACTTAATACCCACTCAAAAAGTTTACTTCTAATGCCACTACTTGGTTTAAAAGGAATTAACACCGAAACTTCATCTAACACGTTTACCCCTCTCTTTTTCTCAAAGTTTCATATCATTTTCAATTTTTACTCGGTTAACAACATCAAAAATCTTTTTTTACATAATCCTCATAATCCTCTGTATAAGTCACTAATTCTGAAATTCTTAAAAATTCTTCATCGTTGATTTTCCACGTATGTCCTTTAGGGTCTATCCTTATCAATGTAAAATTGTACTGACTTGTTGAGTTGAGTTTAAACCCATTCTTTAGACATTCTCTTTGGAATTTCTGATCAGAACCTGCTTTAATCTTGTTAGAAAATTTTACTTTATTAAATATACTTTTTTTAAATACTAAAGTAGGACCAGCAAGGGTTTGTTGTCCCATCGTATGGAGCACAAGCGCTTTTTTATTTTTCATGTATGCATAAAAGGTTTTTTTCCCCACCATATCAGAATTAGTTTCATAAATTGCCTTAAGTGCCTCTGTTAAATAATGAGGCGCATAGTAATCATCATCATCAAATTTTGCAATGCATTCATAATTTGATTTCTCTATTGCATAATTCAAACAAGCCCCTAACCTCATAGATGCTGGGAGTTGAAAGATAAATACGTTTGAATAATGTTTCGCTTTTTCCTGCCATTTTTTTATATCTATTTCATCATAATTCAGCACGATAATTAATTCTTTTTCCTCTACCACTTGTCGACCATAATTTTCGAATATATCATTTATTCTCTCTGGCCTTTTTGTACAAGTAATAATTGAAACCATGTAACTTATCACCTCCAATTCAAAGTGTTAATTATAGATTTGTATATGTTATGAGACAAACTTCATTAATGTTTAAACCAATTAATTAGTTCATTGAAATTTGTTTTTTTAAAACATAACTAACGCAGCTAGGGCAATACCTATTTTTAATGAATTGGATAGGAGATCGTCACGCATTCCCCTGTTCCAGTAATACGATATATAAGCCTTAGATTAGAATGTCGTATTTGCAATTGGAAGGAGATATGGAATGAATATTTGTGTAGTTGGAGCAGGATATGTTGGGTTAACAACTGCAGCTGTTTTGTCAGACTGTGGCCATCATGTGGATTGTGTTGATATAAACGAAGTAAGAATTGAAAGGTTAAAAAGTGGAAATGTCCCTATTTTTGAACCCGGCTTAGAAGAACTAATTGTCAAAAATCTAGATAATAACCATTTAACTTTTTCTACTAAAGTAGAAGAAAAAATTTCCAAAAACCCAATAATTTTCATTACAGTTGGCACCCCCTCTTTAAAAGATGGCAGCCCTGACCTCTCCTATGTTGAATCAGTAATTGATAACATAGTAACGTCAATAACTTCCCATAAAACAATCATTATAAAAAGTACGGTACCACCTGGAACAAATGAAAAAATTCATCACCTGTTATTAGAAAAAAACGTGGATCCCTCTCTATTTGATGTCGTTTCAAATCCTGAGTTTCTTCGGGAAGGGACAGCAGTAAAAGATATGTTCGAACCAGATAAGATAGTGATTGGAGTAAAAAAACCGGAACCACTTCAAGTAATGCAAAAAATCTATAAAGGGGTAAATGCACCTTATATTGTGACAAGTTTATCGGGTGCAGAGATGATTAAATATGCTTCTAATGCGTTTTTAGCTACAAAGATTTCGTTTATCAATGAAATGGCCCGAATTTGTGATGCATATGAAGTGAATGTATCAGATGTTGCTTTAGGTCTTGGGACTGATCCAAGGATTGGCCCACTTTTCCTAAGATCTGGATTAGGTTACGGTGGATCATGTTTTCCAAAGGACTTACAAGGGCTTGTATATGCAGCAAAAAAGAAAGACATTCATCCCGAATTAATGACCTCTGTACAAAAGGTTAATGACACGCAAATTGATATCTATGTTAACAAATTAAAAACGGTGGTACCTGACCTTTCTTGTAAAAAAATTACCGTTTGGGGACTCTCTTTTAAACCTAATACCGATGATATTCGCTATTCAGCTTCAATTCGCTTAATAGAAAAATTACTAGAAGAAGGTGCAACCATTCAAGCTTACGATCCTGTTGTTAAGTTAGAACATCCTGAAATTATCTGTCATTCGAACGCTTATGATTCTGTTAAACAATCAGATATTCTAATCGTTGCCACTGAATGGAATGAATTTAAGTCAGCAGACTGGTCAAAGGTCCAAAAAGAAATGAAAGGAAACGTCGTTCTAGACGGCCGTAATGTCATTGATCCAAAGACGGTTAGACATGTTGATCTTCACTATCTAGGGGTGGGGCAATTATGAAAATCTTAGTAACTGGGGCAGCCGGATTTATCGGTTCACACCTCTGTGAATATCTTTTATCTGATAAAACAAATGATGTCATTGGTGTCGATGGTTTTTTAGGATTTACAAACCATTCTATAAAACTGCGTAATCTAACGAACCTCATAAACCACCCACGCTTCCAATTTGTAAAAGAAGATTTACTCTATATTAATTGGAGTGATTATTTAAACGATGTCGATGTTGTTTATCATTTAGCTGGAATGCCTGGGGTAAGATCAAGCTGGGGTGAAGACTTCAAAACCTATGTTGACTATAATATCAATGTGACTCAGCGGTTGTTAGAGGCATGTCGTACATTACCCATTAAGAAATTCATTTATGCTTCCACTTCCTCTGCTTACGGTGATAAAACAGGAAAGGTAACAGAAGATTCAAGCTGTGCCCCCTTATCACCCTATGGTGTAACGAAACTAACAGGAGAGTACTTGTGTAAAGTTTACCAAGAAAATGATAGTATTCCGATTGTTATTTTAAGGTATTTTACTGTCTATGGACCACGGCAACGACCTGATATGGCCTTTCACCGCTTTATTAAAAGGATGCTGTTAAACGAACCTATTCAAGTTTACGGGGATGGAAAACAAACGCGGGACTTTACATTTATTTCTGATTGTGTAAAGGGAACAGCAGCCGTACTCTATACGAAAAATACAGTTATTGGTGAAACGATTAACATTGGTGGTACAGAACGAGCTTCAGTGTTAGACACTATTTCAATTCTTGAAGAACTTCTACAAAAAAAAGCTAACATACAAATAACCGGTACTACACGTGGGGAACCGAAACATACATGGGCTGATATTTCTAAAGCGCAAGAAATTCTCCATTACGAACCTAAAACTACATTAAAAGCAGGGTTGCAAAAAGAAATTGATGATCTCAAACTACTATACGGGGAGGTGGATTGATGAAAATTGCTTTTATATGTTCTGAAAATCTTCCTTCTCCTGCAATAAAAGGTGGAGCCATTCAAGTGTTAGTTGATGGAATTGTGCCATTGTTAAGTAAAAATAATGAAATAACCATATTTTCAGTATCTGATACTACTTTACCAACTTTTGAAACAAAGAATAGTATTCACTTTATTCGAGTACAGTATAAATATTATATACGGGAAGTAAAAAGATATTTAGCCAAATCACAATTTGATATTATTCAAGTATTCAATCGCCCAAAAGCCATTCTCCATTATAAAGAAGTTGCTTCTAAAAGTAAGTTTATTCTTAGCCTCCATAACGATGTAATGCGTGAAGAAAAAATTTCTATGGATTTAGGAAATAAAGTAATCAAAGCATGCGACCATATCTTTACAATCAGTGATTTCATTAAGGGAAAAGTGATAAAAAGGTTTCCTGAAGCTCAAGGAAAGACAACCGTTGCATACTCTGGTGTAAACTTAGATGAATTTTCACCGATATGGGCTTCTCATATTCACCCCATCCGGCAACACTATCGTCAAAAATATGGGGTTGAAAACAAAAAAGTCATTTTATTTGCGGGGCGACTTTGTAAATCGAAGGGACCACATCTCCTCATTCAATCAATGAAAACTCTACTAAAAAAACATCCTGATGCCGTTTTGGTCATTGCTGGTGGAAAATGGTTTAGTGACAATTCACTAAATCATTATGTTCAATACCTCCATCAACTAGCAAAGCCTCTCAAAGATAAGGTAATATTTACAAGATTTATTCCTGCGCAGGAAATTTCAAAGTTTTTCCTTATAGCAGATCTATTTGTATGTAGTTCACAATGGGAGGAACCGCTAGCAAGAGTTCATTATGAAGCGATGGCCGCTGGGCTTCCAATTATTACAACAAACCGAGGTGGTAATACAGAAGTTATTAGCCACTTAAAAAATGGATACGTTATTGACGATTACAATCATTCAGAGGCGTTTTCAGATGCGATCGATTACTATTTATCCAATCCTAGACATGCTTCAAAGCTTGCCGTGAATGGTAGATTACTCGTCGAAGAAAACTTTCAATACAAACACACTGTTAAACGGATAGAAGCAGTTTATCAAACATTTAAGGACACCAATCCGGAATTAACCCAATCATCTAAAACTCAATAAGGTTTAGGTTTTCACTTCCTAAACCTTTTTAGCTTAAATAAAAGCTGTTTTAAAAATCATATTGTTTATTTACGTTGTTTTATGCTCGCCATGAATTGTTAATTTACTAGAAAATTTTTCAATCACTGTTTTGTAAACTTTGAAAGTAGCAAAAACCATTTTATTTTATCTATATAGGCACCAGACGGGACAAATACACCAACTGTTACATACTAAATAAACTATATGTATAAATGAATGTGGAGTGTTATTATGTCCTTTGCTGCAATTACAGTCAGTATTGTCTTATTTTTAATGTTTCTAAGCTTAATCAAAGAGTGGTTTACACCCGAACTAACTGTTTTTACAGCTTTCTCTTTACTTATTGTATTAGGAGTACTCTCTATCGATGAGGCATTTCAAGGTTTTGCGAACCCAGCCGTCCATACTATTGCCCTATTAATGGTTATTGCCTTCGCTGTACAAAAATGCGGTATTGTTCCTAAGCTCTTAACACGTATCTTAGGGAAAAATAAAAAGCTTTCAATCGTCCTCATTAAAATCATGTTTCCGGTATCTTTCCTATCAGCTTTTATGAACAATACACCGATTGTAGCTATGCTAACTCCTATCGTTCATAAATGGGGAATTCAACACAAAATATCACCTTCTAAGCTTTTAATTCCACTCTCTTATGCCGCAATCATTGGAGGAACCGTTACATTAATTGGAACTTCAACAAATTTACTCATTCATGGACTGCTACAGCAAAATGGACATCCAGGATTTTCAATGTTTCAATTCTCACTAATTGGTATCCCATTATTTATAGTCAGCTTATTCTATATGATTTTTTATGGTCAAAAAAAACTACCTAATAACAAAGACTTGATCGAAGCTTATCAATCAATACGAAAAGATTACACAGTCGAAGTTAAAGTAATCAGTAATTCGTTATGGATTGGAAAAGCAGTAAAGGACGTAAATTTAAGAGCATTACATGATATTTTTTTAGTACAAATCATTCGTAACAATAGTACAATTACACCAGTTTCTAATTATGAAATGATCCAAGAAAATGACTCACTTATTTTTTCTGGGAATGTAGAAAGCATCTTAAAATTGCTTAACTTAAAAGGATTAGAACTCCCCACTGTAAAGGAAGGAACAAGCAGTATGGCGCAACACAACAAGTCTAATCTAGTTGAAGTTGTAGTTTCTCACTCTTCTCCGTTAGTTAGTAAAAAGATAAAGAATTCAAATTTTAGAGCACAGTATAACTCTGCTATTGTTGCTATTCGAAGAAATAATCAGCATATTACTTCCGGAATTGGAAATATGACTATTAGACCGGGTGATACACTTCTGCTTTTAGCGGGACAGGATTTTATTAAAACTTGGTCAAATTCTCGTGATTTTTACCTTGTATCTGGGGTCGAAACCGAGGAACCAATTAGCAGTGGTAAATCCAAGATCATTATTCCAACCGTAATCTTTGTCATTGCTTTAGCTGCTTTTCAAATCGTTTCTATCCTTCAAGCAGCCTTACTCGGAATAATTATTTTAACAATAACCAAATCGATAACAACGTCAGAAGCAAAAAAAGCGATAGATTGGGGAATTTTAGTTCTTATCGCTTCAGCCATTGGAATTGCAAAGGCGGTAGAAAACGCTGGTTTACCGACTTTTTTAACGAGCTTATTAAGCTTTGAAAATCCAATAAATCTGATGATCCTTTGCTTTTTACTATACTTTTCAACCTTAGTGCTAACAGAAATTATTAGCAATATTGCTGCCGCCGCTCTCATTTTTCCAATTGGATACTCATTAGCTATTCAACTAGGGTATAACCCTGAACTATTTTCAATGATAATCGCTATTGCTGCCTCCTGTAGTTTTATTACCCCGATAGGCTATCAAACCAATTTATTAGTTTACGGACCTGGTGGATACCGATTTACTGACTTTTTTAGAGTAGGCTTTCCACTAAGTCTTCTTTGCATGATTACTACTGTTCTTCTATCTGTATTTATATGGGGATAAACAGGAAGTTATTTAAGAAGAAGGGAGCTTTAAAAATGGAAGACAACAAAAATGAAACTTCAAATATTGTATGGCATCAGTCTGATATAACTAAAGAAGATCGGCAAAAACTACATGGCCATAAAAGCTTAATGATCTGGTTCACAGGACTATCTGGTTCTGGAAAGTCAACTATCGCTAACGCACTTCAACACGAATTGTATAAAGACGGTAGCAGTGTATATTTATTAGATGGTGACAACCTCCGGCATGGAATCAATCGGAACCTTACATTTACTGAAGAAGATCGAAAAGAAAATGTAAGACGCACAGCTGAAGTTGGCAAATTGTTTGTTGATGCTGGTGTAGTCGTGCTTGCTGCACTCATATCACCTTATGCAGCTGATCGCGAGCAGGCCAGGAAACTTTTCGAACCTGAAGAATTTGTTGAAGTTTACGTAAAATGTTCACTGCAGGAATGTGAAAAACGTGATCCTAAAGGGTTATATAAAAGAGCACGCCTTGGAGAAATTAAACAGTTTACTGGAATCAGCCAACCATATGAAGAACCACAAAATCCAGAGATTACGATTGATACAACAGTTATGTCTGTAAAAGAATCTGTACAAGAAATTCAATCATATCTTAAAAATAAAATACACTTGAGAGAAGAGGTGTGACAGTTTTGACACTTAGTATTCCCCACGGTGGACTTCTTGTTAATAAGATAGATTTAAACTATGACCATTCATCACTTACAAGTGAAATTGAAATTGATATTATGGCGTTGTCTGATATGGAGTTAATTGCGAATGGGGCATTTAGTCCATTAACTGGTTTTCTTGGCAAAGAAGATTATAAATCTATTTTATATAATATGAAACTAAAAAATGGCTTCGTTTGGAGTATCCCTGTTACTTTACCTGTGCATGAAAATGTAGCAAAACATTTAAATTTAGGAGAGAATATTAAATTAACCTATAAGAATACAGTTTACGGGGTACTAAAAGTGCAAGAAATATACGTTCCAGACAAATTATTAGAAGCTAAACTCGTTTATCAAACAACTGATACGAAACATCCAGGCGTAAAGAAATTATTGGATCGACCTAATGTTTATGTAGCTGGACCTATCACCTTAACCAAACTTCCACCAAAAAATAATAGTTTCTCGTCTTACTTCAATTCTCCTATGGAAACGAGGAAAGCATTTGATCAGAAAGGATGGAAAACCGTTGTCGGATTCCAGACGAGAAACCCCGTTCATAGAGCACATGAATATATTCAAAAATGCGCTCTTGAAACAGTCGATGGACTATTTCTCAATCCGCTTGTAGGAGAAACGAAATCAGATGATATTGCAGCTGACGTTAGAATGGAAAGCTATGAAGTTCTATTAAAAAATTATTATCCAGACGAACGAGTATTTTTATCGGTATTCCCAGCTGCGATGCGATATGCTGGACCGAAAGAAGCGATCTTTCATGCCCTTGTTAGAAAAAATTACGGATGTACTCATTTTATCGTTGGACGCGACCATGCAGGGGTTGGAGATTATTATGGAACGTATGATGCCCAAGAAATTTTTAAGCAATTTAAGCCTAAAGACATCGGCATTAACATCTTATGTTTTGAACATAGTTTTTATTGTACAACATGCGGAAACATGGCTTCTAGCAAAACATGTCCACATCCAAAAGAAGACCACCTTCACTTATCGGGAACAAAAGTACGAGAAATGTTACGAAACGGTGTTACCCCCCCACCACAATTTAGTCGACCTGAAGTAATTCAAGTATTAATTAAGGGAATGAAAAAATAAATTGTTAATAGGGATTGACTATGAAACATGCTTCATGTCAATCCCTTTGCTTTATATTTATTAGCCACCTTAATTGTTACACTCCGTCAAATCGTATCCCCTAATCTTTCCTCAAGCCTCTTCAGTTTTTCTTTCCTGCCTTTTTGATCTTCTTTTGTTGGGTAAGAAGCATGGAATTCTTGCAGCACTTGCCTGACTCTTTCCTCGTTACGATTTGACTGTGCTTGATTGAATTCATTTGTACCAACTGGTTCACAAGTCGTAATATGCAATTCCCAGCCACCCGCCATAACTCCAGTATCACCAAAGAATTGATCGTTAATAAAGAGTTCCCAAGTTCCATTTGGATTTGTTCCATTATAAACGCTTAATGAAGCATTAGAAGATGGATTTGGTGCAGGAGGAGGGAAAGGAGAAAATACTCCATTGTTCGTCGGTTGGTACGTTCCTGAAACGATAGGAGCAGGTACTAGTTCCTCTGCAGCATCATCAAATGTTAGCGTAACATCCTCAATCTCCTCTCCACCTCCTGCAGTTGCCATTAAGATCGTATCCTGACCTCTTGGTCCAACCAACATAGCTGCGATATCAGCTGGGAAGGTATGCGATAGATTGTTAAACGTGACGGTCACTCTTATTATTGGTCCTGCTAGACCAGAAACGACAATTGGTGAAGGGTACGGTGCCGCTGGTCCCCCTGTACCTGTTTCAGGAATGAATATAGGAGTTGTGTTAGTGAAGGTTGTTGTCCTTTCTATACACGTTCTGGCTGTTCTTAATAAGGATTGTAAAACAATTTCCTTTTTTGTAACCAATCTTATGCATCTTTCTATATCGCCGCCAGCATTGACACAAGCCCTTAATGCAACTGCTAATGATTCTTCCATGGAGACGACCGATGCCCTAACAGCTGGAGAAATTGATGGGTCTCGCAATGTTTCCATCAGAAATTGTAAAACAGTTTCTTTTTTTGTAATTAACGTGATGCATCTTTCTATATCTCCTCCTTCTGCTATACAAGCTCTTAAAGAAGCTGCTAACGCTCGTTCAACTTCAGAAGCGGCTAAGATGAAAGCTGGAGGAATGGCTATATCTCTAGAAGTTTCAATAAAAGACTGTAAAACGATTTCTTTATTAGTTATTGCCAACAAACATTCTTCAATATTGAAAGCAGGTGGTTTTGTACAAGCATTTAACGCCTCAGATAATGCCTGTTCCATGTCGGCCACTGCTTCATCAACAGCTATTCCCGCTTCACACCCTTCAATCCTAACATTATCAATAAAGGCAGCACTATCAACGACACAGTCTCCAACATCAGAAACTCGAAAAGTGACTGTAATCGATTGGCCTGCGAAAGAAGACAGGTCAAAATTAGCAGTTTGAATAGTTGGTGTAATACTGCTATAACAAACATCATCTGGGGTAGGCGGAGCCAAAACTGCGTTATTCACCGTAATTGGAAAGTTATTAATTGAAGTACCATTAACGAGGACATCAAAGTAGTCATTGAAAAAAGTTGGTGGAGATTCTCCAGTAGCGAATTTCCAATTAAAAGTTAAATTCCCTGGGTTTTGTGGAAGATTAAACGTTAAATTTAATGAAACAGTATCAAATTCTTCAGGACCGAATTCCTCGTCAAAACAGGTGCTACAGAAATTTTCACTTTCACTAGCTTCAGCCGCTATTCCACTGCTTAATACAGCAAAAGCATCCCCATTAGTCGGAAACCCTTGGAGGGGGAAAGTAAAAACCTCAGCTTGCAGCGGGCTAACAGCATCTAAAGTAGCATCTGTTAAACAGGTTAAAGTTGATGGAGAAACAATAGCATTTGCTAATTCAAGCGGTGTAGCTTGTTGGGGGCTAATGTCTACGGCACGAACTTGATTAGCTGCTTTATGCTTTCTTTGCCTTTCTTCTTTTAATCTTTGTAATTTCTTTTTGATCCAAAATGAACATACCTCCTTCAAACTATAAATCATAGTATTGTATGCTCGTCTAGTAGAAAGGGTATAAACGGATATCTTTAATTAATATAGATGAACTACTAATTTTGTAAGTGATTACTTAGCTTAGTAGAAAATCCATATTAGCCTTCAACAATTACCTATACTTCTCAAATCCTTTTGTAATACTGTATATTATATTGGTCAAAGGAGTGGTTAGCCGTGAGTCTATACAGCACTACATGTTTTGTATCGAATTTCCATACAAAGAAAAAAAGGACATATAAGAAACCTGCCAATAAACGTTTCGTACCTTTTCAGAAATCACCTCATCAGCCAGATTTCCCTCATCAACCAGCATCTCCTCAAGTATCTAATGATAGTCTAGTTGAATTAATCGACTCAGTTGCGAATATTGAAAATGCACTGGCAAATGCGATAAATGCTGTATGCTTTAGTATTAATCAAGACAACCTTGCCAGCGAAGAAAGTTTACAATTGGTCAAGAAGCTAGAAGAAATATTAAATTTAACCATTAATCTCAATATTATCTTGGATTTTTTAATAGAAGATGCAAATTCATTAGATAAATTAAGAGATTGACTATGATGATGATCAAAGCCAACCTCTTTAGTTACTCAGTATCTTATTAACTCACCTTACTATTATCCACGGTGGAGGTGGTGGATTTTGATGATAACCAGAAATCTCTTTATCCCGTTTATCTCCATTCTCATCAATTAGTTGATTAATTTCTTTTATTCTTTCTAATTCGGAGATCAGTTCGTTTACTCTAGCTCCCAGCTTTTCTCCAGCCATATCTTTTTCAGTGACTTCAACTTCTTGAATGTTAACGACCTCTCCTGTTTCTGTTTCTGCTTCTGCTCCTTCGGTTTCAACTACTTCTTCTTTACCTTCTACACCCCAAACTTCTGAAGCTTCTGCAACCCCTTCTATCTCTTCTGTTATTTCTGTTTCTTGAAGTACTGCCACACCCTCTTGCTTTTCAGAACCTTCAGTATCCTTGGTTTTGACAATCTCATCTATTTCATCAACTACCGGTTCCACAGCCACATTGGCTTTAACCAGTTCTGCTATTTGTAATTTTTCCACCGGCTCTTTTTCTTTCTCTCCTCCAGCTCCTTGAAGTTCTGCCACTTTATTAGTCTTTCCATCCAATAGAGCCCCTCTTAGTTCGTCTTTTTTAACGTTTCCCTGTATCTCTTCTTTTTCTATCTCTATTATTTTTCCTTTTCCCTTTCCTTTTGTGATACGAACAACAAGACGTTTCCTATCTAAATTGGATCTGACGTCTACTTCAGCTTTTTCTTGATGAACTTCATCCATTATTGGTTTTTCTTCCAGATTCAATGTTCCATTGACAGAACCCCCTGTCTCAACCTCACTCCAAACCTCGAGGATGTCTGTCACGACACGGTTCCAGCTGTATTTTTCTTCTGCTAGCTTACGTCCGTATTTCCCCATTTCTTTACACTTTTCTGGATGAGACAGTAGATCTGATAAATGGTCAGCAAATTGTTCTGGATCACGTGGTTTTTCAACTATAAGCCCGTTTTTATTCACCTCAATGACTTCTGGGTTGCCTCCTCTTGCTGTTGTTACTATCGGTAATCCTGCGGCCATCGCTTCATAGTGAACTCTCGCTAGTGGTTCTTGCCACTGCGAAGGACAGACGAAGATGTCTGCTGCTGCAAACCATTCATGAATTTTATCGGGTGTTACAAATCCTGTTGTAATAACAGGAACAGGAGAGCGCTCTGCTAACGTACGGACAAACGCAATATAGTCTGTGATTCTATTATCGCTAAACCACTTGCTTCCCATGAGAACAAGTGCAATATTGGAGTGTTTTTTTGCCAGGGTATTCATTGCTTTAATCAGTACATCAGCACCTTTGTTAGCCGATAATCTGCCTGCGAATAAAATGACTTTTTTATCTTTTAACTTGTATTGGTTTCGTATTTTCTTTCTAATCTTTTTAGCATTTGTTGAGTATATAGGGACAAATTGCTCTAAGTCGACCCCAGAATATATTGTTTTTAATTTCGACTCAGCGTGAGGAAATATTCTAGTAATCTCTTGCCCAATATAATTACTTATTGTGATGATCTTATCGACTTCTGTTATAGCAAGTGCTCCTTCTTCAGGGTCAATCTTTTGTGGTTTAAACATATCATTGTGCATGCTTAATATTATGCGTGCATTCGGTACACATTCACGGACTGAGGCAACAAGACGCGGCCGATTAAAAATGTGGATTAAGTCAAACTTGGAGTTAGTCTTTAAATAGTCAACAACGCCTTGCCTATAGGTTTCTAGGAGTCCACCTGGTACTCGAACATAATCTATACCCTCTATCGTCTCTTTATCAGGTAATAACTCATCTTTTGTTCCGAGAATTGTAATTTTATGTTTTTTACTCAAAAAAGGAACTGCACCAGCGATATACGTTTGAATTGCCCCGCCACGGACAGGAGGAACTGGTAATTTTTCAGTACATATGATTAAAACTCTCACTTACTTTTTCCCCCAAGCCAGCTGTTATCTGCTAATTCATCTAAGACAGTCCATTTTGTTTTATCAATATCTACAATTCTTTGCACTAAATTCTTAAGTTCCTCATCCATAAATACAGTTGGTTCATAGACCATTTCTTTTACATTTTTATAAAACAGATTTGGTAGTGACAGATCAATCATTAGAATTTCATAAAGTTGGTCAGCTATTGGATTCGCTGCATGATAGGCGGAAATCATCTCCTTAACCCAATGTGCATCCCAACCACCTAGATCATCCATCGTTCCTGTTATTAATTTTTGTAAATCACGAATCGGTAAGTCATACGCCACACCGTCAAGGTCAATGATCCACATACCACCTTCACCTTTTTGACCGTTAGACCATCCGTAATCTTGGTGAACAAGTCCCCATTCTTTATTTCCTTTTTTGACTAAATCGTAATAGGCTGAATTCTCCAACCTTTCAAAAGCTTTAACGGCTTGATCTTCAAACATATCAATAACAGATAGTACTGTTGCGCTTGCTGGCATTTCATCATAAACCGTTGCTATATCTCTTAACCAAGTCATTTTTTTAACAATTTTGTTATAGGTCTTTGGCCAACGATAAAGTCTTGAGGCATTTTCCGCTCCATGCGGGGGTGTATACCCTTTTGATAATTTATGAAACTCTCCAATGGCATAACAAAGTTCTTTAGCACCTTCTAAGTCTTTGCTTACTTGGAACAGTGACTCAATCCACTCTGCAACAAACCAAAACTTCCCACCCATTTCAACGTAAAGTTTATCGTCCTTTGTCGGTATGATTTGCGGTACTCTGGCCTTTTTTTCTTTTACTAAATATTCTTGAGCACCGAGACTAAATAAACTTCTCGTTGGTCTACGATGTAATATTTTTAAACTTCTCGGGCCTTTATCGGTATCTATTTTCCAGATAAGCCCACCTTTATCTGCCTTTGTTGTAATAACTTCCATGTGGCTGACCTTCATATCGTAGTGCTTAATGACTTCATACGCCATATTAACAATATATTCTGGTACATAGAATGTATCTTGTCGTTCAGCTTCTTCTAAATCCCAGGGGGTAATTAGCTGTTCATTTCCCATTTATTTACCTCCTAATAGTCTAATATAATAATTAATGTATTCCTAAGCGAGATTTTAGAAATGGACAATTACCTACAAAAACAAAAAAAGCGAAAAAACTCAGGTGGTAACTATAAATTACCTTGAGCTCTTTCACTTTTCTATCTCTAATAATAGGTATCTGTCTACTTGTAATATCATTAAGTTTGCTGTAGTTGTTTTGATGTGTACCACTCGATGGTCTCGATTAAACCATTATAAAAAGATGTTTCTGGTTTCCAGCCTAATGTAAAGTTTACCTTCTCCCAATTCAAGGCATAACGCCTACCACCTTCTTCACGATCCGCCACGTGTCGTATCAAATGATGACTTTTATTCATATAATCGAGAATTAGCTTTACGACATTCAAAGTAGAACGCTCCCGTCCGCCGCTGATGTTGTAGACTTCCCCAAATTTTCCATGCTCTAGAACTGTATGAATGGCTCTGCAATGATCCTTTACAAATACCCAATCTCGAACGTGTTGACCATCACCATAAACAGGAATGGGTTTATCATCTAGTGCATTTAAAATAGCTGTAGGGATTAATTTTTCTTTTTGTTGGTATGGTCCATAATTATTACTGCAACGTGTGATAATCGCGGGTACCTGGAAAGCATTTATAAATGAACGTACAATCATTTCACCGCTCACTTTGCTTTCTACGTATCTATTATTAGGTTGGATAACAGCATCTTCTTTACTAGGCCGTTCTATATCTTCTAAACCACCGTAAACTTTCCCCGTTGAAACATAGACGAACTTCCGAGCATAACCCTGCCTTACCTTCTCTAATAAGTTCAACGTTCCCATAACATTCACATCATAAAAATCGATAGACGAATGCTTTTTTTCGTTTACATCTGTTAGGGCTGCAAAGTGAATGATTGCGTCATATTGACGATCAAAAATTTCATTTAATTGATCTTGATTACGAAGGTCTACTTGAAAAAAACGATAAAATGGTGATCTTGAAAATTCAATAAGGGCTTCTGGATTGGCTGAATGTGTGAGAGAGTCAATATTCATTATGTGGTAGGATGTATGGTCAAGAAGGTATTGTATGAAGTTAGCCCCTATAAAACCTGCACCACCAGTTACTAATACTTCCTTTCTCACATCCATTCCCTCCATGGACTCTGACGTTTTAAGCTTTCTTCGATAACCTCAGTATCTATCGATTGTTGATACTAATTTTAATTGTAGTTACGCTCAGCGGGAGTATAACTATGAATGAATCACCTTTTGTACTATTGCTTCAATAACAGAACCAGCCCCAGCGATCGCAAAGATGATAACGACTGGAACAAAAACAATCGGATAAAAGAAAAATCCTAAATATAGTAGTGCAGCTGTCCAAATCCCTGTGCACCAATAACAAGCGATTAATTCACCGATAAATTTTCTTATCCCGCTACCTTTTACTTCTAGAAAAGATGCTGTCGTTCCATCTGATAAGGTTTCTGTTGTAATTTTGTGAAATGGCTTTCTGAAAGGGGACATTATTTCATCTAATACAATTAAATGCGCTAAGCGAAAAGATGCTAGCAATAGCAAAATGAATTCAAAAGGACTTATCATTTTCATCCATCCTTGTAGTTAATCTGCTAACAAAATATGTTCTAGATCTAAATATGTGCCTAGCCACATTGTGTTTTTGTATGAAAATCTTCGTAACTCACGCGATGACCAAGGTTTCTTTTCAGCTCGTTAGGAGATATATACACACTTTCCCTTAACTTCCATCACATGTGGAGCAAAGGGAAAAATTAATCCAGAGGATATTAAGCCAATATTAGAAATGGCTTCTCCCCCTAAGAAGAGGCTATTTCTAATTGTATTTGCACATCATTCTACGCTTTTTGTTCACACATTCTCCTAGTTTTTCCTCTTCCGCTCACCATTCTGCGCTTTTTGTTCACGCTTTCTCCTAGTTTTTTCCTCTTCCGCTCACCATTCCGCGCTTTTCGTTTCTGCTTTCTCCTAGTTTTTCCCTCTAACGAACACTATATGTCAAATTACAAAAGGCTGACTCGAACCGGTCACTTCATGTAACCTTACGAGTCAGCCTCTAAAAAAGTGCATAACAACAAACTTACAGAAAACAAAATGAGAAGAGGAACTCCAAACTAAGTTCCTCTCCTTCCTTTATGATAACGCCAGGATATTATATCCGCAGTCTACGTGGATCATCTCACCTGTAATTCCACGTGACAAGTCACTCATTAAGAAAAGTGCGGTATCGCCCACTTCTTCTTGTGTTGTTGTACGGCGCAGTGGGGCGCGTTCTTCGATCTCTTTTAAAACATCATTAAAACCAGAAATCCCTTTTGCTGCTAGTGTACGAATTGGACCTGCTGAAATGGAGTTGACGCGGATTCCATCTTTCCCTAAATCATTTGCTAAATATTTGACACTTGCATCCAATGACGCTTTGGCCACGCCCATAACATTATAGTTCTTCACGACACGTTCTCCACCTAAATAAGTGAGAGTTACAATACTTCCACCTTCTGTCATTAATGGACGTGCAGCTTTTGCAACAGCTGTTAGAGAATAAGAGCTAATATTTTGCGCAAGTAAGAATCCATCCCGAGTTGTATTTAGATATTCGCCGTCTAACTCCTCTTTATTTGCAAATCCAATACAATGAGCTAATCCATGGATGACTCCTACTTGTTCTTTTATGCTAGCAAACGTTTTATCAATTTCCTCATCATTTGTTACATCACAAGGAAGAACTAAATAATCATCGCGTTCTAATGTTTCCGCTAAATCACGAACGTTTTTTTCTAAGCGTTCTCCAGCGTATGTAAAAATTAAACGTGCTCCAGCTTTTGATAACGATTGAGAAATCCCCCAAGCGATGCTTCGTTTGTTCGCAACCCCCATAATGACATATGTACGACCCTGTAATGATAAATTCATACTTTCAATCCCCTCCTACTATATTAGAAACTATTTAATAATAACTCCATCAAGAATACACACTTACTACTAGTACTAGGTACCAATAGTATGAGTATAGCATGTTTTTCAGTTGTTGGTACGGTATCCCTGATAATATTCTTCATTTATTGGTATTAACCTTTTTTTGTCACAATATTCCGTTTAATAAAGTGACAGTTTTCACATTCAAATATGACATTTTGATTCGATTGAGCTGTTAATAAGTGGTTTAGTGGCTTTTCATGTTTACATTTAGGACAAATGACGGTTGGTTCCATCTCCATTCGATCTTCCCTCTTTCTACAAATGTTTGGTATTATTATCCCCAACAAAAAACCTCCTAATAATAGGAGGTTTAAAATTAATCATCAAATTCTCTTCTTGGAAGCAGTGTTCTCGGTACATCTGTTCCTCTTGAACCACGTAAATCTACTTTATCTCGTTCTGGCGGGAATAAAATAATAAAGCTTTCAGGGATGGACTTCGCCAGGATCCTTGGGAGTTCCTCTAACTTTGGATGCCACGCTATCGTTCCTCTTCTAGCACTTAATACAACGACTAAGTCATCTTTTTTTAGCATTAATAGATAATTGTTTATCAATTCATTCCAAGTCTCTACATTTGCAAATTTCATAGAAACATCCGGTTTCATTTGTTCAAATGAATTCTTGTAATACTTACTATCATCCTTAATGATAAGAACTGATAATTTTGCCCCAATGTTATTGGCCATTTCTTTAATTGTCTTTACACCCTCATAATAGCCTGATTTATGATCGACACCCGAAGGTAGAATAAGAACAATTCGTTTCGTCGTATTTAATGGATGGCCAAGCATAGATACTAAAATCATCTCATTTGTTCGATTGAGCAGTTGATCGAGGACCCCTCCAAAGATTTTTTGTGGGGTTGATAACTTACCATTCCACCCGATAACAATTTTCGTAATTCTCGTTTCTTCAATCGCTCGAAGAATTCCTGAAGATACGTTTGGATCAACACGTGTTAATAAATGTACGGGAATATTGGCTCCCGACGCATAAGTAAGTGCTTTTCCTAACATTTTTTCAGCTTCAGCTACTTTTTCTGCCGATCGACCATTTTGTTCCCTAGCGACCGTTAACGGATAAATCGGTTCTGTACTATTCCCTCGTAAACTAAATGATAAATTCAATAAATTTTCTACTGAATTTGGATTCGCTAATGGAACTAAAATACGATCTGGTGCATTATTGGGCTCATACGGTTGTTGTTCTTCTAGCAACGCAATTTTCCGTCCATACTTTTCAACGGTATAAGGACCTACCATACAAGTCACAAGAATCATAACAATGACACCATTTACTGTCGCCTGATCAAATAAGCCTAAATCGAAGCCAACTAGTGTTGCTGCAAGCGTTGCTGCCGCTTGTGGGACAGATAACCCGAACATAAGTCGTATTTCATCTTTTGAATATTTGTAGAGTTTTCCACTTACCCATGCCGCTAAAAACTTACCAAGTTGTACAAACAAAACAATGGCTGCTGCTAAGATCCAAGCATTAGGTTCACTTAATAGTACTCTTATATCCATTAGCATTCCGACAGATAATAAGAAGAAAGGAATAAAGATCGCGTTACCAACGAACTTAATTCGGTTCATTAACGGACTATGCTCTAATATAAAACGATTTAAAGCTAAACCAGCTAGGAAGGCACCAATAATTGGCTCTAACCCAGCTATCGTTGCAAAAAAAGCAGTAACAAACAAAACCGCCATGACAAATATATAATCCAATGTACCTTCACTACTCATTGAACGGAAAAAGTATCGTGCCAGCGCTGGAATAACAAGGAGCACAATCCCTACATAAAGGGCTAAGGATAAAAGCATCGTAAACCAGAAGGCTAGATTTAAATCACCTTCCACCGATGCTGCTATGATTGCAAGAATCAGTAACGCTGACGTATCGGTCATAATTGTTCCACCGACAGTCGTTGTGACACTTTTATTTTTCGAGATCCCTAAGCGACTTGCAATCGGGTATGCGAGTAAGGTGTGCGACCCTAACAAAGATCCTAATAAAATTGCTGCAGGAACTGAGTATTGAAGAAGCAACCCTAGAGACGTTCCAAAAATAAATGGTATAGTGAACGAGAGTGAGCCAAACACAATACTACGTTGACGATATTTTTTAAAGCCTTCTAAATCAATTTCTAGTCCTGCGATAAAAATAATATATAAAAGTCCAACAGTTCCTAATAATATAATTGTCGGGTCACGATCGAGAATACCTAAACCTTTTGGTCCAATAATGACACCTGCAAAGATTAACCCAATAATACCAGGTACTTTTATTCTCGCCATTATTATGGGAGCTAACAGGAATACTACCATAGCAATTGCAAAAATTAAGACTGGATTTGATATTGGATTTTCTAAAATATTCATGGCTCCCTCCTTTTTAATCGATTGTTTTCATATGTAATGTTCCATGTTCAATCAATGGTACAAAAACCAACTAATATAGGACACCATATTCCCCTCATTTTATGGGGATTTGGCTTGTACTATGCAGAAGAACAAGTTTTTATAATACTATACTTTTACATTGGAGGAAACTATTATGTCTATAGATATTATTGGTGATATTCATGGTTGTTATGATGAATTCGTCCAAATAACTGAAAAGCTTGGCTATGAGTGGCAAGAGGGCATTCCGCTTCATCCAAACGGGAGAAAACTTGCTTTTGTTGGCGATTTAACAGATCGAGGGCCTTATTCTATTAAAGTCATTGAAGTCGTTTATGAGCTCGTCAACCGGCAGCTTGCCCATTATGTACCTGGAAACCACTGTGATAAACTTTACCGGTATTTTCTCGGTCGAAAAGTTCAAACGACTCACGGTTTAGAAACGACAGTCGCAGAACTTGAACAGTTATCCCGCAAAGATTATAATTCAATAAGCTCGAAGTTTCGGAAACTCGTCGAAAACTCTGACCTTTATGGTGTCTTAGATGATGGAAAGCTCGTTATTGCACATGCTGGTATTAGACAAGATTACATAGGCCGGCACGATAAGAAAGTAAAAACGTTCGTCCTATATGGAGATATTACAGGCGAAAAACATCCGGACGGATCACCAGTGAGAAGAGATTGGGCAAAAAAATACTCCGGTGATGCTTGGGTCGTCTACGGTCACACGCCAGTCGAAGAACCACGTTTTATTCATCATACTGTAAATATTGATACAGGTTGTGTTTTCGGTGGAAAACTTACTGCCCTGCGCTATCCTGAATTAGAAACCATTTCTGTTCCATCAACGATGCCTTACGTTGGAGAGAAATTCCGAAAATTTGACGATACCATTGAGTAATTTATAAGAAGGTGAAATATGATGCATTTTATAAAACTAATCCTCCTTTTTTCAACACTTTTTGTACTTGCAAGTTGTGGTCCCCAATTGGAAATTCAAGGGGATATGGAACAAAGCAGAATCATTTTAGATGAGGAAAGAAACTTGCTGACTTTCTACATCCGCCTTGAAAATACGAGTAACTTATCCTCTCCTAATTTATTTGCGAAGTTTGAATTACTAAACGAAGAATTAGTTGAAGAATTTGGACAAGAAACACTTGTCTTTGCTAATGAAAGTCAAATTCCAGAAGCCTTTAAGATTGGAGCAAACAGCGGGTTTTTTATTGGGGAATCATTTGAAGTCGAGCAAACCTTTGCTGAAGAAGTGTTAACAGATGCCGTCGAAGTTGTTATTTTTGATGAAGCCGGAGATGATATCACTAGGTTTCCAATCACAAATGTCGAACTAGAAACCAATTGATTTTAGTGAGTGTTCAAAAAGGAAGACAAAAAGATCCGAGAAGTTCGAGGAAGCACAGTCCCTCTGAGTACTGGAGCGTATGGTATTAATACGTGAAGCGCGGAAGAACAAGCTGACAAGCTACCACAGGATGTGGTGACTTCGACGTTCCCACAGGAAGTGGGGCTCTTAGTCGAAGGTCTTCTACCGACAGAGATTTTTCCCGGACTTTTTGAACATCCTCTTTTAAAAAAGCGGCCTCACCTTCTCATATTCATGAGGAAGGTGGGCTTTTTTTTATACAATCCAATTCTTCATATCAGACGGTATTGGCGCTTCTAAATTAATTTCTTCCAATGTGAGAGGATGTAAAAACGAACAGTAAAAGCTATGCAACGCTTGTCTTCCGATCTTTGTTCGTTCTCCGCCGTATAAATCATCCCCAATTAATGGGTGTCCTAGGTAGGAAAAGTGAACGCGTATTTGATGAGTTCTCCCTGTTTCAAGTTTAACTCGGACTACTGTTTCTTCAGCAGTTTGCGAAAGAACTTTATAATGAGTAATAGCCGTTTGTCCATCTGAACGTACTTCACGTTCAATAATACTATCCGTTTTTCTACCGATCGGTCCGGTAATCGTTCCTTTTTTGGACGTGATGACCCCATGCGTTATGGCAATGTATTCTCTATGCATCCCGCCTGCTTGTTGTGCTTTTGCCATTAAGTCATGAGCAAAGCGGTGTTTAGCAATGACAACGATCCCTGAAGTATCTTTATCGAGTCGATTGACCGCATGGAACGTTGACGAAATGCCATGGTCATCATAATAATGTAAGACCGCATTTGCTAATGTCCCACTTAAATGATCTCTTGAAGGAATCGTTGGCATTCCAGCTGGCTTATTTACGACAAGAAGATGAGTATCTTCAAATACGATATCGAGACCTATCTTCTCTGGAACAATACTGTCACTTCTCACTTCAGGAGGAAAAATAATTTCTACTTCATCATTCATTTGCAATATTTTTCGAACGGTAGCAAATTCTCCATTTACAAAAATGGAGCCTCCAGCAAATTTAATATCCGCTAAGGCTCGTTTGGACAATCTTTTTTCTTCTTTCAAAAACGCTCGTAACAGTTTCCCATCCCAATCGTCTCCTACGATCCATTTCATTTGTAATCCAGTCATTGCTTTTAGTCTCCAATGAATGATTCCCTTACACGCTTCCAAAACGGGAACGGACGGAACCTTGCAAACTTTATTTTTTCTTCTGCAACCCGGCATTGTATCGACTTCACCTTTTGATGACTCCACGAGAAATGGTCGATTGAAATTTGCAATTTCACATCATTCTGAGGTTTTAGTAAACACGTATGGTGCTGTGGTAAAACGAGCGGTGATCCGACTGTTCGGTAAATTCTATTATTAATAGATGCCATTTCAGCTAATTGGATTGAAGCGAGTGAAGGATGCAAAATCGCTCCACCAAGTGCCTTATTATAAGCAGTACTACCAGATGGGGTTGAAATACATAACCCATCTCCGCGAAACGTTTCAAACTTTTCCCCTTTGATTTCGACGTTACAAACAAGCGACTCTTCTGGACTTTTCACAGTACATTCATTAAGCGCAAGTAAACGTTCTGATTTATTCTCTCCATAGTGCCTTAAAACAACTTCTAACAGAGGGTACTCCACAATTTGAAAAGGGGTTTTCGCTATATGGATAACTAATTTTTCTACTTCTTCTGGCATCCAATCCGCATAAAAACCTAAGTGCCCCGTATGAATTCCAACAAATGATGTTTCTTCTAAACGATGTTTATATGTATGGAAGGCGTGAAGTAAAGTACCGTCACCACCGACCGTAATGACAATCTCGGGCTTCTCATCATCATAGGTTAATCCAAACTCTACTAAGTAAGTTTTAATTCTTTGCTGAAGCGCATTAGATACGTTATCGCCTCTAGAAGTCACGGTAAATTTCATAACATCAGACTCCATCTTTAGTTATTTATTTATTAATTATTTATTCGATCATGTTTATGAGAAATAATTCGTTGTGCTTCTTGTACTTCCTCACGAATCTGAGACATTTCTTCATCTAACTGAAAAGCAGCTTCAGCCGCACGTTGTAATCTTTGTTTGAAGTATTCTGGAATTTCTCCACTATATTTATAATTTAAAGAGTGTTCAATCGTAGCCCAGAAGTTCATCGCAAGTGTCCTGATTTGTAATTCCACATATATTTGTTTTTTTCCTGCGATCGTTTCGACCGGATACTTTAATACAATATGATAGGACCTATAGCCACTATCTTTTTTTTGATTAATGTAATCACGTTCTTCTACGATTTCAAAATCTGTCCGTCGTCGGATAAATTCAATAATAGTATTAATATCTTCAACAAACTGACAAACAATACGAATTCCAGCTAAGTCTTGCATGTCTTCTTCAATCCGTGTAAGGGGTATATTTTTACGTTTTGCTTTATCAATAATACTTGCAACAGGCTTAACCCTACCAGTTACAAATTCAATCGGTGTATGTTTAGAAGATCTTTGATATTGTTCACGAATCCCTTTAAATTTTATCTTTAATTCTTCAACGGCTTGCTTATATGGGATCAAAAACGTACCCCAATTGTACATGCAACCACCAACCTATCTTCAAATAATCGACTACTTATTAAAGCTATGTTGATTATTTTGCAATAATTCTCCCAACAGCTTCCACCATTTTATCACCATAATTACTGTTGTCTTGAATATTTTCCAACAGGTAAAGAATTTCATCTTTAAAGGAAGTGCAGTGAACCTCCTCGTTAGGAAGTAATTCAATATACACGTTATCTTTGTTCTTAAGTTCTGAGTACAAATCAGACCATAAAAATTCTGGAATACTTACATGACGATACCGTTCATCATCTTCTAAAAGGTAAATGAATGACAATTGGTCCGAATCTGCTAACATTCTTCCCGCAGCCTGTAGTGATGATGCTTCGTCTTTTGATAAAGGTTGTGAGTTATGTAAAATTATTTTATCCTCTTTTGTTGAAATTTTGTTGATTTCTATATGTTTCATGCTTTGGTCCTCCTATTACCACTTATTGTTACGTAACCATCTTACCATAATTTACACGTAGACAAGAATACAAATCCATTATATAACTCATTGTTCGTTATTATCATATATGACATAATGAGGGGAAAGGCAATTCACTTTGTTTAACTAAGTAAATATCATTTTATTTTATTCTGCAATCCTAACCATAAAAACATTAATGTTAAGGAGTACATATAGATGACCCGTGAAATAGAAATTGAAGCAAAAAACTTGTTAACTAAAGACGAACTTTATCGTTTACAACACTACCTTTCAATTGAAGACAATCAGTTTGTTACCCAAACCAATCATTACTTTGAAACAAGTAATTTCGACTTAAAAGAAAAAAAATCTGCTCTTCGTATCCGCGAAAAAAATGGTCAATATGTTATCACATTAAAGCAACCAAATGAAGTAGGATTGATGGAAACCAATCAAATAGTTTCGAAAGAAGAGGCCGAACAAATGATCGAAACAGGGAAGCTTCCTGATGGTGAAGTGAAAGTAGATGTCAAAGCGTTGAGTGTACCCCTTAATCAATTTACTTGTTTAGGTTCGCTCACTACTTCTCGAGCTGAAGTCACTTATAAAAACCAATTAGTTGTTCTAGACATTAGTCAATATTTTGATATTGTCGACTATGAACTTGAAATTGAAGGAACTAGTATAGAAGAAGTCAATTCGTTGTTTGAAGATATACTGCAACAACACAATATACCGAAGAGGCCAACGATGAATAAAATCGTTCGTTTTTTCGAACGAAAACAGCAGCTACAAAGCTTCTAATTTATATAATATCCATAAATCGGATATTGTCTATTTATGTAGTGTACTATAAACTAGATTATAGTATTCTATTCAGTCCGAGGTGCCGTAAATGAACAATATGATGTTCCAACAAATATCAGAAATGAATGCAATTAGACAATTTAGAGCACCAAGTACCACAACTGGTAATTCCCCATTTCAATCCTTATTTTCAGACTTTATCCAAGAAGAAATGGGTAAAATGAATGTAAAATTAAATCCACACCAACGGAATATGGATTTGTTTTTACATCCGATAGCCAAACTAGAGATTGATAAACTTGAACAGCTTCAATCCGTAACAAGTGGAACCGTTAAACCGTTAAAGGAAACGGGAAATTCTCGTGTTGACACGTATAAACAATGGATTAACGACGCAGCCCAAAAGTATAATTTAGATCCAAAGCTTATCGTTGCTGTAATTAAGCATGAGTCTAATTTTAATCCAAGTGCAACAAGTCGTGCTGGAGCTGGTGGACTAATGCAACTTATGCCTGCAACAGCAAGGTCTTTAGGTGTTACCAATGTTTATGATCCGCAGCAAAATATTGAAGGCGGTGCTAAATATTTACGTCAAATGCTGAACCGCTACAATGGAGATACTCGCCTTGCTTTAGCCGCTTATAATGCTGGTCCCGGAAACGTAGATAAATACGGGGGGATTCCTCCATTTAGAGAAACACAAAATTATGTACCAAAAGTGATGAATACATTCTTAAATGCATAAAAGAATAAGTAAGGAATTTGAAATGCTTGGAAGATGACTCTCCAGGCATTTTTTTATTTGGTCTTTTCTCAAAGCTCTTTTCTAAAAGAATGTTGCTTTTAGCTATTGGACCGTAACCAAGCGAAAGCTTGGTTCTTCACGCTTTAGCGTGAAGCTTTTGAATATAAATCAGCCAGATGGATAAATGAATTTATCCATTAGGGCTGATTTATATTCAAAAAACGGTCCAATAGCAACAAAGTTTACGAAAACAACCTTTCTCAAAGTATGTTGCTTTTTTGCTTTTCGACCGCAAGCCAACCGTATGCTTGGCTCTTCAGCACAGCGTGAAGGGAAAACAGTCCAAAAGCAACAAAGTATACGGTAACAGGCTTTTATTCATTATTTCTGCGATATGTTTGCAACTTAATAGCATCTCAAATCAGATTATTTGATGTTCGAAGACACCATTGCTAAAATGGGTTTAAGTAATAAGTTACTAAAACAGCCTCTTAAAGGAGATAACTATGTCAGAACATCAAACACCATATGACGCAATAGGTGGAGCTGAGCTTTTAAGCAAATTAGTGGATACCTTTTATGATAAAGTAAGCCGACACCCAGTGCTTGCACCGATTTTTCCAGATGATTTAACAGAAACGGCAAGAAAACAAAAGCAATTTCTAACACAATTTCTTGGAGGGCCCACGTTATACTCAGAAGAACACGGTCACCCTATGTTAAGAGCAAGACATATGCCTTTTAAAATTACTCCAACCGGTGCTTCCGCTTGGTTAGCTTGCATGAAGGAAGCTATGGACGAAGTTGGTCTACAAGGACCTTTGCGAGACCAAATCTTTAGTCGTCTAACCTTTACGGCACATCATATGGTTAATCATCCGCACGATACGGAATAGGAAGGAGGACTCTCAATGACTCCAAAAGAAAATCAGACTAGCTGTGATAATATTCGAGGCTTTTGTGGTCCTATTGAAGAACCATCCGTATCCCAAAAAACGAATCCTTGCAAGAAAAAACCGTTGGAAATCTATATATTTATTGATCCGTTATGCCCTCAATGCTGGGCTTTTGAACCGCTATTAAAAAAGATGCAAGTTGAATATGGAAACTACTTTAAAATACGGTACTTTGTTGCTGGATCACTTGAACTTTGGAATAAGACACAATCCAAAATAGAGGAAACAAAAAAATTAGAGGAAATTGCAAGTATTTGGGAAAAAACAGCTAGCCGAACAGGAATGAGTTGTGATGGAGATGTGTGGTTTGAAGATCCAATCACTTCCCCGTACACTGCTTCCATTGCGATTAAAGCTGCTGAAATGCAAGGCCAATTTGCAGGACTGAAATTCTTAAGAAAATTAAGAGAATTTCTATTCTTAACTAAACGAAACATCACTAAAGAAGAGGTCTTAATAGAATGCGCTCAATTGGCTGGATTAGATGTTGATGAGTTTATTCGTGATCTACACTCAGAAGGAGCAGTTAAGGCACTTCAATGTGATGTAAAAATGACGAAAGAGCTTGGGGTAGATTACTCCCCCACCTTTGTCTTTTTCAATGACAACATAGAGGAAGAAGGATTGAAAGTAACTGGGTTTTATCCATATGAAGTCTATGTTGAAATTATTCAACAGCTGCTCGGATTTTCACCAGAACCTTCAACATCGACAACACTAGAAGAGTTCTTATCTTGCTATAACTTTGTAGCGACTAAAGAAGTAGCCGTTGTCTTTAATATTTCCATTCAGGAAGCTGAAAAGCAGTTAAAACGATTAATGTTAAAACAACAAGTCGAACGGGTGCCTGTGAAGTATGGTACTTTCTGGAGATACATCGCGAATTAGATATTTCAAGCGATATTGACTAATCGTGAGGAAGGTAGCAAAGTTAGCAAATGAATGTTAATGAGCTGATGTTGACTTATCGCAATGAGGTGAGCGAAGTCTCGCTAGTTGCTAGGCGCTGGAGCTAGACATCTCCGAATTTCTTCCTTATCTCAAAATAAAGAGGCTGACATCAAATGTCAGCCTCTTTTTTAATAGGGGGAGAAAATGTTTAACACTAATTATTTTACAATAATAAATTTAACATATTAAGCAACTGAATAAAACCCTTTGATCCATCGTTCGAAACATCGTCACATTTTTTCTAATATTTGTTTACTGTTCTTTATCAAGTTTCATATTAATAGCATGTCTAACAGAACGATCACATACTATCTTATAGGAAGGTTGATAACAGTAGAGGTGAGTTTCATGAGAAAAATCTTGCTTACGATTGGTGTTCTCTTAATTTTTGTTAGTTTTTATTTAATGGTTTTAAGTTTGATGAATGTGTTTCCGCTGTTCATTGCGGCACCAGCTTTATTTATTTCGGTTGTATTTTCAGTATCTGTTTATAATGAACGAAATCGTTTTCGCGGATTTCGTTAACTGTAAAAACCTTGGATCGTTTGTGTTAATTTGCGATAAATTGTTGCTCTACTAATTTTTTATATAACGGGTGACTCTCCATTAATTCGTCATGAGTACCCGTTCCTGTCACTTTTCCGTGCTCAAGAAAAACAATTTGATCTGCCTTTACCACCGTTGAAAGTCGATGTGCAATCACGATCGTTGTCCTTCCATTCATTACATACTTTAATGCTTTCTGCACTTCAAATTCTGAATTGCTATCTAAGCTAGATGTTGCTTCATCCAACATTAAAATGGGAGCCTTCCTTAAAAGCGCTCGGGCTATAGCTATCCTTTGACGTTGTCCACCTGACAATTTAATCCCGCGTTCTCCCACTTCTGTATCCATTCCTTCTGGTAACTCCATGATAAACTCCTTAGAATTCGCAAGTTCTAATGCATCAATCAATTCTTCCTCTGCTACTTCTTGTTCAATTCCTAACATCAAGTTCTCTTTGATCGTTCCTGGCATAAGCGGACTTTCTTGAGAAACATAAGCTAATTGTCTTCTCCAGTCACTCAATGAGATCGACTCAATATCCTCATCTGCAAATGATATCGTACCCTGACTCGGCTTATAGAACCGTTCGATCATGGAAAAGATTGTCGTCTTTCCACTGCCGCTTGGACCAACAATAGCTGTGACCTTTCCTGGAGCGATCGTCAAGGAAACACCTTTTAATACACCCTCTTTATTCTCATACGAAAAATGGACGTCCTCAAAAGTAATGGCTTTCTCTCCCGTTTGAAGGTCCTTCCCTTTATATAAATCCTCACCTTCGTATTGTAAAATTCCTTGAATTCTTTCAGTGGCTCCCATCGCTTTTTGTAATTCAGCGAAAAAACTAGCAAACTGACTTACTGGAATGATGATTAAAAATAAGTACAGAATAAATGCAACTAAATCACCTGCCGATAATGCACCACTCGCGACTCTTACACCGCCATATCCAATAATCAATACAAGCATTCCCATTAAAGCTAACATGATTAAAGGACTTAGAAGTGCTTGTATTTTAGCTTCTTTAATTCCGAACTGAAAAAGACCTTTTATCCGTTCTTCTCCTTTTCTCTCCTCCCCTTCTTCCGCACGGTATGCTTTAATTAAACGAGTATCTGCCACAACTTCAGAAAGGACATTTGTGAAGTTCGCCATTTCTTTTTGAGTTCCTTTTGCAATCTTATACATCTTATTCCCAATCGGAATAATAACGAGGAGCATTACTGGAACAGCTGACAACATCACAACTGTCATTCTCCAATCTAGTAATAATAAGATAATGACCGCCCCAATAATTGAAATAAAGCCAGAAATAGCTGTAACGACATGTCTTGTGATTAAGGTCATGACTACATTTGTATCATTCGTTATTCTACTAATGGTTTCGCCTGTTCGATTGTTGTCATAGTACGGAATAGGTAGGTGAAGCATATGTCTCCATAGCCGACGTCGTAAATTAGCGACAATCGTTTGTCCCGAATATGCTAATAAATAGTAAGATACACCACCAGCAATCGCTTGCAAAAAGAAGGCCCCCACTAATAGTGAGATCATCGTACCTTCGAGATTTCCCGCTGAAAATTGATTAACAAATTCTCGAGTCAATAACGGAACGATTAGACTTGCTGCCGTTTCAATAAGACTAATGAAGATTGCAAACGACAACAGAAGAATAGGTGGATTACTTTTTTTTAGTAGATTATAAAATGATGCGAGTTCTAACTTCGATTCTCTTTTTTTCATATGTACCTGCCTTCTTAATCGGTTGTTTGTTTTTACAGTGATCTGACTTTTACAACAAGCATTCACACCAAAGAAAGGGAAAGCTGACTAAATAAAATCAGCTTCCCCCATTTTATTATTCGTTTTCTAGCAGTTTTTCCATTTCAATTAATGTTTGTTCGAAAACTGCACAAGCTTGTTTGATGGGCTCTGCAGATGTCATATCTACTCCTGCTTTTTGTAAAACTTGGATTGGATAATCCGAACTCCCCGCTTTCAGGAATTCTAAATAGCGGTCTACAGCTGGCTGTCCTTCTTCTAAAATCTGTTTAGATAACGCAGTTGCTGCACTATAACCCGTTGCATATTGGTATACATAGAAATTGTAGTAGAAGTGCGGGATACGTGCCCACTCTAAACCAATCTCTTCGTCAATTATAATCTCTTTTCCAAAGTACTTAACATTTAAATCATAGTATGTCTTCGTTAATAATTCAGGAGTTAACGCCTCACCTGCCGCCGATTTCTCGTGAATTAATTGCTCAAACTCTGCGAACATCGTTTGTCTAAACACGGTACCTCTGAAGCCTTCTAAGAAATGATTTAACAGATAAAGTTTTTTCTTCTTATCATCTGTCGTTTTTAATAAATAATCATTTAATAACGCTTCATTTAATGTAGAAGCTACTTCCGCAACAAATATCGTATAGTCTCCATAAGGATATGGTTGATTTTCTCTCGTGTAGTAGCTATGACAAGAATGTCCGATTTCGTGTGCTAATGTAAATAAATTGTTTACATTATCTTGCCAGTTCATTAAAATATATGGCATCGTTCCGTACGCGCCAGAAGAATAGGCACCGCTGCGCTTACCAACATTCTCTTCTACGTCAATCCAGCGCTTCTCGTAGCCTTCCTTAATGATGTTTACGTATTCTTCTCCAAGAGGAGCAACACCTTTTAGAACTAACTCTTTTGCTTCTTCGTAAGGCACTTCCATCTTTACATCTTTAACGAGTGGAGTATACAAGTCATACATATGAAGCTCCTCTACACCTAACACCTTTTTACGTAATGCTACGTATCGATGAAGTAAATGTAAGTGATCATTGATCGTTGACACTAACTGATCATACACGATTTCAGGAATATGGTTTTTATTAAGTGCCGCTTGTCTGGCAGACTCATATTTACGTACGTTTGCATAAAAAATATCTCTCTTTACTTGACCGCTTAACGTACTTGCAAATGTATTTTTAAAATTATCATATGTTTCATATACAGCTTTAAAAGCATCTCTTCTAACTCTTTGATCAGGTGACTCTAAAAAGCGGATAAAGCGTCCATGAGTTACTTCAATTTCTTCTCCGAATTCATCCGTCACTGTTGGGAATTTAAGGTCTGCATTGTTCAAGCTTCCAAATGTAGAACTTGGTGTTTTAAGTGCTTCTGCTGCTTGAGCCAGGATAGCTTCTTCTGCCTCTGTTAATACGTGCGGACGGCTTTTATTTAATTCTTCTAATGCTTGCTTATATAATCTTAATCCTTCATGTTCTTCTACAAATTGATTAAGTGTCTCTTCTGGAATAGACATAATTTCTGGCGTCATAAATGATGCGGTTTGACCTGTTTTTGCAGCTAATCCTTGCGCACGATCATTTAATCCTTGATAAAATGAGTTCGTCGTATCTTGGTCATAACGCATATGTGCATATGTATATAGTTGATGCAATCTCATTGAAATTTCATCTTGTTGTTGCAATGCCTGATACAACTGCTCCGCTGATTCACCTAATTTACCTTTAAACTGGGCTAATTTAGGTAGTTCATTGTTTACATTTGCAAATTCAGTTTCCCAATCTCCATCTGTTGCAAAAATGGCTTCTAAATCCCAGGTTAATTCTTTTGCAATTTCCTCACGTTTCGGCAGTGATTTTGTAGCTTTTGCCATAATCGTATACCTCCAATATCTCTCTATTTCCTTTTTTATAGTGTATACCCACTATAAAGGATATTTACATTCTACTTAATATACGTTCTATATAGATAATAACATTCCTTTATTTACACATTAATATTTAACTTATTTTATGACGGTCGGCAAATGCTTCATCTCTAACGATCGCTTCATCGATTGATTGCGGATATTGTATGTCTTTCACTCTAAAAAATTGTTTCTTGTTTGTTCTTCTAATAACACCACTCTGACTTAATAATTGCATATAAGACATAATTGCATACGAATAATGCCCTTCGTAAAAGGGTAGTGTTCGTGTACTGCATACTCCTCTTTCTATTAACTCTTTTAAAAAGCAATAAACATCCTTAAACGTAAAATGGGTTTCAATCGGATAAGTGGAAAGGTGAATGAGGATCAGTGTCTGCCAAATATGGGGGGATGTCTCAATCCATTGATGATTATTTGTGGGCCAGCCGGCTTCAACTGGGTATAAAAAAGGAGAAATTTTGCGCTGTAAACAATACTCGTTAAAAAACTTCTGAGACCTAGTCGGATAAGGTGTAACGCTATAGCGCCATTTCTTTTTTATCGTTAGCCATATTTCGTTTATGTGTTGTTCTAGTGAGAAGTCGCCTTTAATTATCTTTTGAAAAGGAACTTCTCGTATTTTACTTGTAACTAGATGAGATAACGCAGATTGCGATGACAGTGACTTACTGTTCATTAAGGAAAAAAATTGCTTCGTATGGGGACAATAATAATGCAAAAAGTTATTGAACTGAGCTTGTGGCTGTAAGGCTGCCCATTCAATCGGAGAGAAGGAAAAGAGTGATGAGGATTTGCGTGTCATTCGGTTACCGCCAAAGATCCAGATAGGAAGAATGTCTTGTTGTAAGTAGCCTTTTGTTCTTTTTTCAAAGACTTGCAATGGGAGCGGTGAACACTGGTATTCGATCGCATAGTATCGTCCTTCGTAATGAATAAATATATCGGGCCTTTGATTAATAGACGATAAATATGGCTCAAGCAAAGCTTGAATGTTCTGAGATGTAATCCAGTTATAAATGTGTTCTTTACCCAATAAATGATAGTCAGATTCAGCTTCTAAATCAAGAGAACACTTCACTTCTCCAGAATGAGCAAAATGCCATCTTCGTTTTGTACCTAGCTTCAGTATCACTGCTTTCTTGCAGACCGGACAGATAAAACGGTGAATGGTACGAAGTTTTTCTAATTGTTCTTTTTTCCAGCCTTGAGCTAAACTAATTCGGTTTCGGTCTTCTGTGTATGCGACGAGCAATGGCTTTCCCCCTCTAAATTAAAATTCAGTTTTACTTTCTACTGTTCAAGCTAAATCCCTCCTGCCTTCATAAAACTTTACAAATAAAAAAGATTCTCTTAACAAAGTAAGGGGTTCAGTTTTGGGAGAGAAAATGACAAATAACATTAGAAATAGCGTACAAATTCACAATGATTTTGTACGTTTGTTTTTATAGGTATATCTAGATTGATTAGAATTGAACCTATAATTAGCAGTTGTTTTAGCATACCTTAGGCGAGAGTTCATAAACTTATGTTCCCCTTCTATTTCATATGCTAAACGTTGTGATGATTACTGTGTTAGTTTAAGGTTACATTTTTTTCAAAGAGATTATGGGATTTAATGTTAAAATAACTGTAAGGAAATTGCTTATTCAACGACCGGCAAGATTATTGAATAATAAAGAGGGGGTGTATGTAATGCAAAGTATAGTAACAACGTTAAAAAAACCTAATGTACTGTTTCCAATTCTATTTGTGTATTTAATTTTGCCAGAATTCATTGAATCAGATTTATTTAAAGGAATTTTAAATATTTTATTTGGATTATATTTCTTGGTCCTTGGATATGCATTGTCAGATGGTAATAAAAAGTATATCTTAGCTTCTTGTTGTCTTGCTATTCTTTTAATATTTTTTGGAATTTCAAGGTTATTAAGCTAAGGTGACGATAGCATAATAATAAAGGACATAAAATATGTTATGTCCTTTATAACAGCGGGCTTAACAAGCGACTCGTCGATTCCAACAATCGATGAATAACCGATCGTCTTCTAAATAACTCTAAGTCCATTTGATTTGAATGTTCTAAATCAAAAATATAATCACTTACAAGAGTCGTTACACTTTTGGTACGATATAGAAATGCATTAACTTCAAAATTCAGATGGAAACTTCGCATATCCATATTAGCTGTTCCAATCGAAGCAATTTCATTATCAACAATTATTAACTTACTATGCATAAAGCCGCGATTATACTCATAGATTTTTACTCCTGCTTCTAGTAGCTCAGGAAAGTAGGAACGAGATGCGTAAAAAACAATACGTTTATCAGGTCGATTTGGTACTAAAATTCTGACATCGACACCACTTAAAGCTGCAATTTTTAACGCACTTAATATATCATCATCTGGTATAAAGTAGGGTGAAGCAATCCAAATCGATTTTTTAGCGGAAGATATCATCGAGAAGAACAATTTTTTTATAACTTCCCAGCGCGTATCAGGCCCGCTAGCAATCATTTGTACGCCACCTTCATCATTTCGTTCAACAAGGACAGGTGAGAAATATTCCGGATCAAGAACAGCTTCTTTGGTTACATAATACCAATCTTTTAAAAAGATAAGCTGTAGTGTTCGAACTGCTTCTCCTCTAACATATAAATGCGTATCTCGCCAATACCCAAAATACTGATCTCTTCCTAAATATTCATCACCGATGTTCAGTCCTCCTACAAAGCCAACATGGCCATCAATGACAACGATTTTACGATGGTTGCGGTAATTAATTTTATGAGTGAAGTATGGTAACTTAACTGGAGCAAAAGGTCTCATTTCTACCCCAGCTTCCCTCAACTCCTCGATATAATTTTTTGAAAGCTTCCAACTTCCAACTGCATCATATAAAAAGCGAACCTTAACCCCTTCTTTCGCTTTTGCAATTAATATTTCCTTTATTTCTTGCCCAACCTCATCGTGACGTACAATATAGTAAACGAGATGAATGTGCTGTTTAGCCATTTTCAATGTTTGCAAAATATGTGCGAAGGTTTCTTTACCATCTGTTAATACTTTTGTTTCAGTTGAGAATGAAATCGGATTATTTCCTAACCTATGGGCTAGACGAAATAACAGTTGTTGATGCCCACCCATTTTTTCAAGTCGGACTTCATCAATTTGACGATTTCCTTCTATATTTTCAAATGCTTGTTCATCTTGAAGTGCCTTTTGTATAAAGGAGCGTTTTTTACGATAATTCTGGCCAAATATAAGATAAAAGAAAAAACCGACGACCGGGAATACCCCTAGCACCATTAACCAAGTGAGCGTCTTTGTTGGATGACGATTTTCAAAAAAGATAACAATTGCAATAAATAATACCGAAAGAGAAAATAAAATACTAAATGCCCCGACGATCCAACCTTCCCAGTAATCTCTAAACAAATATAGAACACCGATCAGTAACAATAAAAAAGCAATAACATTTAACCTAGTTTTCATAGTATTCTCCTTTAATGAGATCGGCATTTTGGAGAGACACACATCAAGGCTTAAAACTCAACATCTTGACGTTGTCGTGAACAAATAACCGATAATCAATAAGTACGAAAAACCTCGATGATAAAAAAGAGGCAGACTCTATATTAAGTATCACACTAACCACATGCCATATATAGAAAGAAACTCCTATAGTATGATATGCGAGAAGGGAAGACACTTATGAGTCGGCCTCACTAAACTCTAAACTACGATCACTCTTTAGTTTGGGAGTGGTTTAAATTAAAGTAGTTACGTACAGTTGTTAATGCATCGTCTTTCATAACTAACTTGCCGTATTCTTGAATACGATAAATCGTAATTTCAGATTCATAGCCAAATTCTAAAATTTGACTTAACATGTCGTCTTGCTCATCCTCATCATAACGTTCGTCGTTAAACACGACATGAAGGTAATATTTCCCATCATAATGATAAAGCTCATTTTCCATTCCTTCAGGAACAAAACTATGACTTAAAGCAATTAAGTCTTCGAAGTCTGCAAAACCAATAACAAGTTCTAACAGCTCATTATAGTCTTCTTCTAAACCTTCCTCAGACTCTCCATTACCAAACTGAGCATCCAACATTTCAACTATGTTTTGATCGACTGGCATATCACCCATTTTCTCATTTGAGAAAGGAATTTCTAATTTCACATGACCATCCGATATTTGTCCTCTTGTTACAACGATTTCTAACCCTTTATCTAAAGCTTGTACTTGGATCCATAACGGTCCCTCAAGCTCAAATTCTTCTCGATCATGTGCCTCGCTCATCATTTCAAAAAAGAGCTCTTCTCCTCTTTCTCTGTTATACCAAATTTCATCCCGGTCGAAACCACGGGACTCGATATCCTTATACGTAATATAAAACTTAATAGTCGATTCATTTACTCTTTCGATTTCCATAACTCTCTCCCTCCAGACATTATCAATAGAAGAGTTTCTTCTAATTGATATTCATAGCAACCAAACGACGTAATACTAATTAAATTTCAACTACTCATTGAGGGTGTATTGTAAGTTAGAGTTTATCTATATTACTTCTATTGTATGACAAAATCAACGGAATTGGAAATTAAAAACGGGACAATTTTATTTTTTTTTAGAATTGTACGTCAGCCCGTTTAGATTTAAGTTCTGAACTGCAACTATGACGTATAGACTAGCAATAAGACAACCTTCTAACCTTACTATCAGGCTATGCTTATTATTAACTATTTATTATGAGTGATTACGGTTTGTTTTGTCAATGAAACAGATAAGGATGATTATTTAAATGGATATTGATTTTTTAATTTCTCTCTTAACTATCATTGGTATCGATATTATTTTAGGTGGAGATAATGCCATCGTTGTTGCTCTAGCTTGTAGAAACCTTCCAAAAGAGCAGCGGAACAAAGCCATTGTATTAGGGATAGGACTTGCTTTAGTTATTCGTATCGCATTGACCTTAGTAGCTGTTCAACTTCTTGAAATTCCATTGTTACTTGCTATCGGTGGAGCTTTGTTAATTTATATTGCATACGATCTTATTTCACAAATGAATAACGAACATAATGTACATAGCGGGACGAGTATATTAAGTGCCATAAAAGCAATCATTATTGCTGATTTTATCATGGGCGTAGATAATGTAATTGCTGTTGCTGGTGCTGCACATGGCTATCCCTCTCTTGTCATTCTTGGATTGATCATTTCAGTACCGATTATTATTCTAGGAAGTAAGCTCATCCTGTTAATTTTTGAACGGTTTCCTTTTGTGATCTATATCGGTGCAGGAATCCTAGCATTTACTGCGGGTAGAATGATTACCCACGAGGAAAAACTGGCTCCATTATTTGAAAGTCACCCTATCGTTACTTTTATTTTTCAATTAGCTGTTATTATTGGTGTACTTCTCGCTGGTTATTTTAAACGACATGGTTTTATTACCAATTTCTCAACGAAATACTAGCTCTAAAGTGAATACAAAAAGAGGCTGATGAATTGTTCAGCCTCTTTTTACATTTAGTTGACCATCTTTTGAGCTTCCATTAAATGGAAGGTTCTTACTTTTCTTGGTAAGAAGCGACGGATTTCTGCCTCGTTATACCCAACTTGTAATCGCTTATCATCAAAGATAATTGGACGACGAAGTAATCCTGGGTTATCACTGATTAACTTAAATAAAGTTTGTAATGGTAATGCCTCTAGCTCAACATCAAGATCTTGAAAAACTTTAGAGCGGGTAGAGATGATTTCATCTGTGCCATCTTCAGTCATTCTAACGATCTCTTTTACTTCATCCACCGTTAACGGTGCAGCAAAAATATTTCTTTCCTGGAACGGAATATTATATTCTTCTAACCAAGCTTTCGCTTTTCTACAAGATGTACAACTCGGTGATGTTAATAGGGTTACCATAAATGGACATCTCCCTTCAACAATGTATATCAACATCATTACAATAAATTTTTCCTTACATAAAGCATTATACAATAATAATTCTAATTTGAATACCCCTATTGCAAATATTATGTACACAAATTATACAACACGCTCATGTTAGAAACTTACCTCATTATAAAAGTCTTTTCCCTCCTGTCTTCAAGAATAAACTTCCCTTTTTTTAACCAAGCTTCCTTCTTTTATAGAAAAATGACATGAAAATAACATAGTTGTCACACGATTGTCACATCATATTAATGTATTCTTGTTTGTTCAGTTTAACAATATATAGTAATTTGAATTATATAAATACGTTTAAATTGTTGAGATCTAGTATTAGGAGTGACTGTCTGTGTACAAAACTAATCATTTGAAATTCGCCTTTATTTTTTTTCTTTTACTTTCATTTACAGGTTGTGCAACAGATGATATTACGAGTGATAGTGCTGAAAGACAATCATTATTAGTATCTGTTGAACAAGCGAAGCAATCAAAAATACGTCAGTCTCTAGAATTAAATGGACAAATGTTACCAAAAGAACAAGTCCCACTATTCACAGTTGCACCTCTTGAGGTAAAAGAAGTACATAAAAAAGTTGGTGAAGAAGTTAACAAAGGGGATTTATTAATTACTCTAGATGCAGAATTAGCAAGTGAACAGGTGAATCAAGCTAAAAAAGCAGTAACTGAACTTGAAAAAGCTCTAAATCAAGCTAATGAGTTGAATCGTACTGCGCAAAACGAAGTACAAAGACTTCAAACACTTCAACAAGAACTTGAACAATCTTTAAACGCTACGCGAAGTGTGATTGAAAACTTAGATGAAGAAAATGCCGATGTAGCCTTACTTGAATTTATTCGAAATTCACTTGAACTAAGCCTTAAACAAGCTGAACTTTCTCAAGCTGCTGGCTCAATACATCAAGTGCCTCGAATTAATACGACCGAATTAGAAATACAATTAGAGACAGCTAAACAAAATGTAAGACAAGCTGAACAAGGTGTACAAGCTACACAACTTAAAGCACCAATCTCTGGCGTAATTGCACAAATGGATGTAACAGTTGGTCAAATGGCAGTACCTAATGCTCCACTTGCCGTCATTGTTAATTTAGATCCGGTTGTGGCTACTTTTTCTGCAAATAGCTTCCAAATTTCAAAGATCCAGACGGGTATGGACGTATCCATAACGATTAATGGGATCAACCAAACATATGAAAATTCAATTACAACCGTTTCTCCTGTTGTTAACCCACAAACCAACACATTTACTGTAGAAGCTGAAATAGACAACACTGACCGAATAATTAAAGGTGGCATGCGTGCGACAGCAGTCGTTGATTTAGGAACAATTGATGAAGCGATCGTCATTCCGATAGATAGTGTTTTGTATGAGGATAATGAAGCCTTTGTATATAAAGTTAATGATACTACTGTTGTCAGACAATCTGTTGAATTAGGTTCAAGGGAAGGCAATCTTATTGAAGTACTTGAAGGAATTAAAGTGAGTGATACCGTTGTAACGACTGGAAAAGAGCGTCTAACTGAAGGTGCACAAATTACGATACGAAACGAGTGAAACACAAAATGAAGATTGCGAAACTATCTGTTCTTAGACCCGTTGCGATGGGGATGGTTATTTGCCTAGTTCTCATACTAGGCATCGTTTCATTACGGGATTTATCTGTTGATTTATTTCCTGAGTTAAGTTTTCCTATCGTTGCCGTAACAGCCTCCTATGAAGGAGCTGGTCCTGAAGAAATTGAACAATTAATTACACAACCAATTGAAGAAATGATGTCTAGCTTGCCTAGCGTTGAGTCCGTTTCTTCTACATCAAGAACGGGTGGAGCTCTAATTCTTGTCGCCTTCGATTGGGGTACGGATATGGATTTTGCTACTCTCAATATGCGTGAACGAATTGATATGATCCGAGAAGGCTTGCCAAATGAAGTCCCAACACCACAAGTACTTAGATTTGACCCTAGCCTCCTCCCTATTGTGCAACTAGCTGTAAGTACACCTGATGGAAATATTATTGAAGCTAGAAAATTAGCAGAAAATGATATTAGACCGCTCCTTGACTCAGTGGATGGAGTGGCTTCGGTTCAAGTTGAAGGTGGTGCTGAACAAGAAATTCAACTTCATGTTGACCCTAATCGCTTAACGGCTTACGGATTAACTTTAACTGAACTGCAACAAATCATTGCTAGTGAAAATTTAAACCTTCCTGGTGGGCAGCTTCAAGATTTCAACTTGAATTTACCTATTCGAGTAACTGGCCAGTTTACTTCGATCTACGATATAAAGTCGCTACCGATCCCAACAAGAGAAGGGATCTTACCATTATCCGACATCGTTCATGTTGTTGAGACATTGAAGCCAACGACTCAAGCAAGTTATTTAAATGGCCAACCAAGTGTCGGTCTCTCCGTTCTCAAAGCTTCAGGAACCAACACGGTTGCTGTTGCTCGTAATATCAATCGTCAATTAGAAGAATTAGAAGAACTTCTACCAGATGGTGTAGAAATTCGATCGATATTTGATCAAAGTCGTTTTATTGAACAATCGATCCGGGCTGTTGCTTGGAATATCGTGCTCGGAAGTATATTAGCTGGTACAGTACTTTATCTATTTTTACGGAATTTTCGAAGTACAATGATTATCGGCTTTTCTATTCCAATATCAATAATTACCACGTTCTTATTTATGTATTTCAGCGGTCAAACCTTAAATGTTCTAACACTCGGTGGACTCGCACTCGGAGTAGGGATGATGGTCGACAATGCAATCGTTATCTTGGAAAACATCTATCGGCTCCGTCAAAAAGGAATGTCAATAAAAGAATCTGCAATAGAAGGTACAACTGAAATTGGTGGAGCAATCATTGCCTCAACACTCACTACCATTGTCGTCTTTTTACCGATTATTTTTGTTGATGGTCTAGCAGCCCAGTTATTTAAACCACTCGCTTTAACGGTGGCCTTTTCCCTGTTTGCATCTTTATTTACTGCTCTAATCATTGTTCCATTACTATCCTCTACTTTTATGAAGGTCAATGAAGATGCGTCTTTCTTTCAGCAAGGGTTTCAAAGGCTATCCGCATTTTATAAAAGAATTTTAACGAAGTCTCTTAAGCGTCCCAAAACCGTCATCATCGGTACTTTTGCTTTATTCGCTATATCCCTCGCAGGTATTCCTTTTATAGGAACGGAATTTCTTCCTGCTCAAGATCAAAGTTTTATAAGTATCGATACGCGACTACCTGCTGGGAGCTCACTTGATAGTACTCAAGAAGTAGCCATCGAAATTGAAGAACGAATCAAGGATCTACCAGAAATTGATTTAGTCTATGTCACTGTTGGAGGGACTGATAATTTTACCATTGGTGCAGGTACACAAACGAATCGGGCCTCGTATAGTATTTTATTAAAAGAGCCCAACAAACGAGCTAAAAGTGATTTAATTGTCGCTGAGGACATTCGAAATCTGCTTCAAGATATCCCTGGTGCTGAAATTTCTGTATCAGCAAGTGATACAGGATTTACTGAAAACCCAATCTCCATTACGGTAAAGGGTCGTGATTTACAAACATTAAACCAGTTATCAAACGAAGTCATTCGATTAATTTCTACTGTTGAAGGTGTCAGAGAACCTTCTTCCAACTTTACTGTTGGTAGTCCTGAAATCACCGTTACTGTTGATAGAGAACGAGCCGCTAACTACGGCGTTGGCAGTGCACAAGTTGCTAGTGCGGTAAATAATGCTACGAGGGGGATGGTAGCCACACGCTTAGCAAGAGGTGGAGATGAACTAGATGTAAGGCTCGTTGTCGATGAACGATATACGGCTTCTGTTGAAGAATTAAGTCAACTGCTGATTGATACTCCAACAGGTGAACGGATCCCGCTTGAAGCGGTAGCTACCATTGTCAGAGATCAGGGACCAAGCACCATTCGACGTGCAGACCGCCTTCGTGAAGTAACGGTAACAGCGTCTATACTTAACAGGGATTTAGGTAGTGTCGTTAGTGATATACAAGAAGTGTTAAAAGAAGAGCTTGCTCCTTTATTACCTACAGGCTATCGAATCAGCTTCGGCGGACAAAACGAGCAAATGAATGATGCTTTCTTTAAGTTAGCTGGTGCGATTGCTCTAGCTGTCATTTTAGTGTACATGGTAATGGCTGCTCGCTTTGAGTCACTTTTCTATCCTTTTATTATTATGTTTAGCGTACCGGTTACACTTATTGGAATTGTATTTGGCCTATTAGTAACCTTTCAGCCATTTGGTGTAGGTTCGTTAGTTGGGATTTTGATCTTAACAGGGATTGTTGTTAATAACGCGATCGTATTAATTGATTACATTAATACTTTGAAGCAAAAAGGGCTTTCAAGTTTTGATGCCATCGTTGAAGCAGGTCCTACCCGTTTACGCCCTATATTAATGACTGCCTTAACAACCATACTCGGTCTCATCCCGCTGACTTTAGGCTTTGGAGAAGGAACGGAAATACAGCAACCAATGGCTACCGTCATCGTATTCGGATTAAGCTTTTCTACGTTTATAACGTTAATTCTAATTCCTGTGATTTATTATGCCTTTGACTTACGGAAAGAAAAAAAGCTGTTAAAAAAGCAAGAAATGCAAACTTAATCGAAGAATTTAGGTAGGTTTGCTTTCAAGCAACAACTGTCATTAAGATCGATTGTTAATATTTAAAGCTAAGCTTTGTCCTTCATTCTACAAATGAAGGACATTTCCCTTTTTATCTTCAAACTCTGGAATGCCTTGTAAATCAATTGTTCATTCAATGGTTCTCGCTCTCATCCATACGAGTTTTAAAAAAAAGCAGATCTCAATAAAATGTATGAGTCTGCTTTATATACTTTACTATGCAATTGTTTTCGTATTGGTGGTGGGTCTACGCTTTGGAGCTTCTTTTAAGTTCCTTAATTTCTTTCGGAGCATTTCTTTTATTAGTTCACGCTTTCTTCGTTTGCTCTTTTCTCTCCCCTTCATCGTTCTCACCACCTTACATAGTAAATTAGATTTGTTCTTGTTGTTCAACAACCTCTTCATCAAAAGTTAAAACATCATCGACCGGACTATAAGACTGACCATACAACTGCTTATCTTTGTAAGTGTGAATGGTTTCGTACGTTTTCTTCATTTTTTCATAAATACTTTCTTCTGACTCATCCGTTGGCGACCAATATAAGATTTCGAGCTCGTTAATTTCGTTTGTCGCAAGTGAACGTCTACGATAACCAATGGATTCAGCATGTTTAAAACCTTCTCTTGAATAGAACCGCTGTCTTTTTTGTGTATCTGTATCTTCATAATCAATTGGTTCTACTTCAAGAATAATTGGTTTTCCTTTCTTTTTCAATCTATCAATTAATTTTTTTCCTGTACCTTTACCTCTCGCGTCTTTAGACACGAATAAGTAGTCGATAAAAACAAAATCTTCCATTTCAACATACATAAGAACGTGCTCTTTACTTTCATCTTTAAAATAAATATCCGACTTTTCGGCAAGTAATAACTCCATGTGTTCCTTTGATTTCATTTCTTCAATTGGAAAGTACTGATTTAGTTTTTCGTACCAATTCACTTGACTATGACCTCCATTTGTCTTTAGTCTCTTTATTATATGCAAGAATGTTGCTATGATAAACGGCACTAACAGGGGGTTATTGCCAACATTTTATAATATTTTCTCTTTATCCGATATCTCTTCTCTTTCTTATATAAATCCCTTCTTTTCCTCACATATGTTAGCAATCTTTCCCTTTTTGTTACTACGGTAAAGAACTGAACGATTAAAGCACTCTTCTTTCGTTGAAATCCCTTTCATTTTTGGCTTACCTTCTGTACAATAAATGGTAAGATGCAATCATCAATAGGAGGATCTAAGATGGGTAACTTAGTTATCGACTTTATTTTACTTGCACTTTGTATCATCGGTTTTACAGCATTAATGGGTACAGTTACAAACGTATTTGGAATGAAAGTATTTGGACGAGGAAATGTCAACAAATTCAAAACAAAATCCACAAGCATCCAAACCGGCTGGAAAAAAGTTGGCGGGAAATAGAAAAGTGGAAACGCCCGTTTAGCGACGTATGGACTGGAGCCCCTCCGTATGAGATAAAGGATACACGGTGACGCAAGGAGCCGATGGTGACTTATCGTAAGGAGGAGAGCGAAGTCCACTAGGCGTTGGGCGTTGGAACTAGACAAGAAAAGCGGAAGGGGCCTGCTTATCGGCGAGAAGCGCTGGGGGCCAACGATAAGTGTCTTGGGTTTGGACACGTTTGATGGACCGAAGCGACCTCGTAGCCAATGGCCCCTGGAGCTAGACAATATGAAAAGGGCACACACGTTTAAAAGGGTGACTGATTTATTTCAGTCACCCTTTTTCATTATGGTGTATAATTAACACCCGACGTATAACGATTACTTGCATTCCACAGTAGATATTCATTTATCCCATTGTCTTTCAATGCTTTAATCTGGGCTTCAACTTCCTCTTTACCGTATCTTTTATAATTACCAGCTCCCAACCAGCTAGCCGTGAAATCTTGGATCCATGGCCTTGAAACAGGAGGCGTATCTAATTGTGCTAATAATTCATTTTCTACTTTGGCATAAGCGTCAACGAGTTCATATGGATATAGGTCAGGCTTATCAATTCCAAAGTACGACGTCCAGTGACTTGGATAAATCATGGAAGAGATAACATCGACATTTTCAGATATCTTCGAAAAGTTCTGTCCAATGCCTGGAGCTTCAGGGATTGTCGCTGCGTAGCCAAAGATATCAACAGACACGTCTACATCATATGGTGCTAATTGTTCCCTTGCATAGGCCACAAAATCTGAGACCGCAGTTACTCGCTTTTGTACGTTATCTCCGTCTCCTCCTTCATACTCCCCAACGCTATACTTTAACTCCTCATCTCGTCGCTCGAACCCTTCTGGAAAGCGGACATAATCAAATTGAATTTCTTTGAAGCCCATTTTTGCTGCTTTTTCTGCGATGGCTATATTATAGTCCCATACTTCTTGTAAAAACGGATTAACAAACGCTTCACCGCGACGATTTTTCCAAACTTTTCCGTCAGCAGTTTTAAAAGATAGTTCAGGTTTCTTTTCTGCTAATACAGTATCCTTAAAAACAACAATTCGAGCGATTGGATATACTTGATTTTCTTCCAATGTTTTCATTAGTTCTTCTGTGTTTTTAATATAATTTTGTGAAATGTCATAAAACGGAGAGTCTTCTTCAGGTTTATACGTTAAATACCCATGGTCATCTTTTATATCGATAACCATCGCATTGAGCTCGGTAGAATTAATCAATTCCAATAAACTGTTCATCCTCTCGCCACCAGCTGAATTTCCAGTTACATAAATTCCTCTAACAGCGTCAGGGTATTCAAACGTATAACCTGAATCAAAGACAAAGCGCGCCATACGGTTTGGAAATTCCAAGTCTTTTTTTACGATTTCCTTTACCGAATGATATTGAACCGATTTACCCTCGTTCCCTTCAGCGTGTACCTCTTGTACAGTTACAAAAAATGAAAAAACAACCATTTTGATAAAAAGGAGCTTAATTATTTTTTTCCCCATCATCTCACGCCTTTCATGCCTTTACAGTTAGGATTTGTCCTTTTTTAATATGTATGTCTTAATCCTCGTCTTTAACATCAATATCTTCTGGGATATCTTCCAATGCTTCTCTTCTAAGCTCTTCTAACTTTAAGTCCAGCTGATGTTTGTGCCATTCGAATTGGTTTTTATTAACTAGATACTGTTGTCCGTCATAGATCGCTTTTACATTTCCTTTTCGAATTTGGTCGAATAAATACTCTTCGGGTAAACTTAAATACTCTGCGAGTTCTTTTACTGAAATATACATAAATATCTCCTCCAAGGAAATTATATCGTTAATCGTACACCCTGACCATTGCAAAAAGAACTACCATAAATGAACTAATGATGTATTTTGTGGTATATCCTGTTTTTTTGTCCAATAAACATTTAATGGTTGCAAAACAAGTCCTTCCTCAATATAATAGAAAAAATACCCTGAAAACGTAAGAGAAGATCTAACATGAGGAGGGAAAGGAAAATGAGAAATGTTACATTATTGGAAATTTATAGTCACCCCATTACTCAAAAGTATGTAAAACGTTCTGGTTTAGCACATGCAATTGCGACTGCATATAATGCTCTCAAGCTTTCAGTAAAATATGATGTTAATCCGGACTTAGCAACGAAAGCTGCCTTTCTTCATGATATCGGACACTACACTTGGTATAAAAATGGTGAATGGGATTTTGAACTATATAAAGAAAATGATATTCACGCCATTAAAGGAGCAGAGCGTGCTCATAAATTGTTAGTTCGACTCGGTGAAGATCCGCGAAAAGCCAAACAGATTGCTTTAGCAGTACTACTTCATACGGACTCTTATCTGCCAAATGGGCAACTCGAACTAAATAATTTACAAAAAGTAGTAGCAATTGCTGACGAAATAGATGAGGAACCAAATGGAGAACATCATTATCGTAAAATTAGTAATGAAGTTGCCTTACAGCAAATTAGGCATTTAGATACTTTAGTTGATGAACAAATTTCTGAGCATCTATATAGGAAGTCTGTCTGAAAAATCTTTGGTGGATTAGCCAAAGATTTTTTTATTGACGGTGAAATGAATCGTGTGATAAATTGAACTTAATCACATACGCCCTAAAAAGGGGAGTAGCGACCTTTCAAGGTTAATGAGTCGTCATTACGGTGGTCTTCCACTCGGTTCATTAAGCTTTGTTTTGAATGACTTGAACAAAGTACGCAAGACCTTTTTATGAGTGTTTATTTTTTGGGTAAACTCTCATAAAAGGGTCTTTTTTGTGTGGAAATAGAGAGAGGGGAAACGATTTATGGTATTTTTTATTTTTTTCTTATGTGCAGTTATCACAGTGATCTGTGCCATTAAACTTTCCACATATGCTGATGCCTTAAGTGAAAAAACAGCATTAGGCGGTATGTTAGTTGGTACAATTTTTCTAGCAGGAGCTACTTCACTACCAGAAGTAACAACAAGTATTTCTGCCATCGTCCTTGATAACCCAGATATTGCGATCGGGAATGTTCTTGGAAGTAATATGTTTAACTTGTTAATTCTAGCTAGCTTTGATCTATATTATCGAAAAAAACGAATTTTTAAAGGGGCTTCTGGAGAACATTTTTACACTGCAAGTATAGGATTGTTATTAGCTGTAACAACGCTGTTAGCCTTAACATTAAGACTAAATATTACTTTTCTTGGAGTAGGACTTGATACACTCCTAATAGTAACAATATATGCTGCTGGTATGTATGTGCTCACCAATCGATCGAAAAAAGAGACATTAGATTATGAAGAGCCTGAGGTCGAAGAGGAGAATAAACTAAATACATCAGCTATCTCATTGAAAAGAGCCATCTATGGTTTTATTATTGCTGCTTTTGTTATTTTAGTCGCTGGATCCTTTTTAACCATTACTGGTGACCGTATTGCAGTAATTACAGGGCTTGGATCTAGCTTTGTTGGAAGCTTTCTCATTGCTGCGACGACATCTTTGCCTGAAGCGGTTGCTGTATTAATTGCTATTCAGTTACGAAATTATAATTTAGCGATCGGTTCGATCCTCGGTAGTAATCTCTTTAACATACTGATCTTAGTAGGAACTGATGTGCTCTATCAGAAAGGCAGCGTTCTATTTTTTGTTTCACCTGTAAACCAAATCACTGCTGCAGCGGTTGCCGTTCTTTCTGTCATCGTCCTTTATTCATTGTTAAGGAAGAACGATTATTCAGCGACATCGTATGCATTTCCATCGGTCCTGTTAATCATTATCTACTTTGTTTCGTCCTATCTTATTTTTGTTCATTAAAGAGTTTGGGGAGATCCAATAACGTGGAGAAAATTTAAATAACAGGTTAAAAAAATCAGGATGAATTAGTAACATAAATAATAATAATAATAATAATATAATTAGCACACAAAAAAGGTTGGGTTTTTGTTAAATTTACCCCAACCTTTTTGTATTTATCTTATTGTAATTATTAATTAAATCACCAATCTATTCGTCATTGTGAGGACACTTCACTCGAAGTTCTGCCTCGCTTTGTCCTTCATCTGCTTTATAAGGGTCATTTTGTCTTTGTTAGTTAAAGTACTAATGAAAAATAGCATACTAATTACTATGTTAGAACTATATGGTGTTAATTTATTCTTTCCCAAGCAAAAGAGGAATATGATTCGGTGTAACTATCCCATTGATTCTTTTTTCAATTATACCTTTTTCATTCACCATAAAGGTTGTAGGAATACCAATAATATGATAATTCTTCATGACTTTGCCGTCTACATCAAATACAACATCATATTCAGCATTGTATTGTGATAAAAATGGTCGAACATCGTTTGAGTTTCTCTCTTGACTCGTCATATTTACACCAAGCATGACGATATTTTTATCCTTTAACTCCTCATCTAAATGGACTAATAGAGGCATCTCTTCCTGACATGGCGGACACCATGTCGCAAAGAAATTTAGAATTACCTTGCGACCACGATAATCTTCTAAGGAAACCTTTTTTCCTTCTAAGTTTAATAATTCGAAGTTTGGGGCTACTTCATTTTCGAATGCTCCAACTTTAGAAGTGGCAGCTACTGCTTCATCTACCTGTCTAAATATGTGATGAGACCCTTCATATAAATAGGCAACACCAAATAACAGAAAAAATAAAAGACAACTATATATAGCATTTTTTCGATGTTGCATCATTTCACTCCTTTTTTACGTTCCAATTTGTGTCTGTTATACTAATATATATGTCTAATGAAAACGAGGTTGTTTTATGAATATGCTTCAACTTGCAGCACTTACTATGACTATCTTCTTAGGATTGTATGTTATTATTGCAAACCAATTAAATTACACGAATGATTTATTATTTTTAGTCTTACTTCTAATTACGATAGGTATTTTTTCAACCCACCTATGGAAAAAGAAACAAAAACGTTAATTTCGTTACCTTACCGCTTGTTGCTTTTGCTCAAGTGCTAAAATCATCTCCTCCACTATCTCTTCAGCAGCTGTAGGCCTCTTAATCTTTCTAGCCGAATATCGCATCTCCTCACTCAGCTTCTTTTGAAATAAGACTCGCTTAATAATTAGCGGTAATTCTTCATCACCCTGTATTTTTACTGCTGCCCCTTTTTCAACTAAGTATTGCGCATTATGTTCCTCATGGCCTGGAACAGGTTTATAGATAATAATTGGTGTTTCACAGATAAGCGCTTCTGACATTGTTAAGCCACCTGACTTTGAAATTACTACATCACTAGCGCGTAAATAATCTAAGAAACGATCGGTAAATGGAAGTACTTTTAGACAATGCTTACTTTTATAACTTTCTATTTTTCTCGCCGCTTTCGTATTAGTCCCTGTCATACAAATAATCATTAATTCTTCACTACACTTTTCTAGCGCTCGAATAACCTTTACATACTTAGCAAGGCCAAATCCACCGCCAGCAATTAATACAATTTTTTTATTCTCGTCCAATCCTAACTGTTCACGACTTTTTGATTTCGTTGATGAAAATGCGGGATGGCCTGGTACGGGAATTCCCGTTAAACAAAAGCGATCAACAGGATAATTGTTCTTTTTAGCAAAATGAAAAGATGTTGGGTCTGCTGTAAAATATCGATCAACACCTTCTCTTAAATACGCTGGATGCATTAAAAAGTCAGTGATAACATAATAAATAGGGATATTTATCTTCCTTTTCTTCTTTACAGTTGTCAGAAATGGTGTAACAAACGGGTGTGTTGAAATTATAAATGGGACATTCTCTTCTTCTGCAATCAGTTTATGAAGCCGTTCGGTAAATAATGTGCTAAATCGATCGATATACAGGAAATATGATTGCTTTTCAGCATTAAAATAAATCTTTCTCCAAACTGCAGGGCCTAGTTTTAATAAGTTTAAATAACTTTTTACAATACAATGATGTAACAGTGGACTCAGGGTATAAAAAGTATCAATGATTTTGGGGTAATACCCTTTTTTTTCAAGCTCCGTACACAGAGCTTTAGCAGCTTGTTGATGACCTTGTCCAATTGAAGCTGAAAAAATTAATGGTCTGGCCTTCATCCTGTTTTCCCTCTTTCCCTTAAACTAAAATAGTCGATAATCTTCTCTTTTCAACAACCTTTATTTAAATATTATTCGTAAAAGAAGAGAAAACATACCCTATTACAATTTCTTGATAATATCTTAATATGAGTAATGTTATTTACTCTTACACCATAATTCGATAAGATGATGTATACATACGTTTTTTGGAAAGGAAGAGATCAATGAAGACAGTTTTCTCTGGTATTCAACCGAGTGGAACGTTAACTTTAGGAAATTACTTAGGAGCAATGAAACATTTTGTTGATTTGCAAGACGATCACAATTGCTTTTTTTGTATCGTAGATCAACATGCAATTACAGTTCCACAAGATAAAACAGAACTACGAAAAAATATAAAGAGTTTAGCTGCACTTTATATTGCTGCAGGGATTGACCCTGAAAAATCAACATTATTCATTCAATCTGAAGTTCCTGCCCATGCACAATTAGGTTGGATTATGCAATGTGTATCCTACATAGGTGAACTGGAACGAATGACACAGTTCAAAGATAAATCCGATGGTAAAGAAGCCGTATCTGCAGCGTTACTCACATACCCTCCATTAATGGCAGCTGATATCCTTCTTTATCAAACCGATATCGTACCTGTTGGTGAGGACCAAAAGCAACATTTAGAATTAACTAGAGATTTAGCCGAACGTTTTAACAGAAAATATAACGATATCTTTACGATTCCTGAAGTTCAAATTCCTAAAGTTGGGGCTCGTATTATGTCCTTAAATGACCCTTCTAAGAAAATGAGTAAATCGAATCCGAATGCAAAAAGCTATATTTCAATGCTCGATGATGAGAAAACCATCATAAAGAAAATGAAAAGTGCAGTAACAGACTCAGATAACTCGGTTCATTATGATAAGGAAAATAAACCAGCCATTGCAAACTTAATGGCCATCTATTCGCTATGTTCCGGTAAATCGTATGAGGATATTACTTCGATGTATGAAGGAAGTGGATATGGAGAATTTAAGGATGATTTAGCAAATGTCGTCGCAGAGACGTTAAATCCAATCCGCGAGCGATACGAAGAATTAATTCATTCAACTGAATTAGATGACATTTTAGATCATGGAGCAGAAAAGGCAAACCGTGTAGCTACAAAAATGCTTGCTAAAACAGAACGTGCGATGGGATTAGGAAGAAAAAGACGTTAAAAAAACAAGGAGTAGAGGGTCTCTACTCCTTGTTTTCTTATAATGTATGATTGCATTAATATCCTTTTTGCTTCTTCCAAATCGCACCGACTAAGAAAGAAACCCCCAATGTTCCAACTACTACTACAACTGTAAGAAGTTGCATTAGAAAGTGTACAAATCCATCCACGACTATCCCTCCTAAAAAAGATTTAGAACATCCATACACAGTTCTATAGAGATCTACTATTTTATTATAGAGAACAAAGACTATCGTGTAAATGTCTGAAAGAACGTTTCCAAAAATGCTCACATTTAGAGAGTACTTTTAGGTTCATTAATAAAACTGAGCTCTATAGATACTTATAACCCAAGAAAAAGGAGAACGAAGTGTCCTCCTTTCTACTTTATGTAATTTACTTTACGCTTTCACCATGCTCAAGCTCCCAAAGTTTTTCAAAGAAGGGTTGTCCCTTTACAATAGCTTCACAAAGGTGATAATGTCTCTTTGACCAACCATTTTTCACTTCCTCAAAAAGACCTTCCCAAACTTCTTCGAAACTCATCGCTTGAATTTCCATGTATTTTGCAGGTTCCCACTCCGTATACCAGTACCTAATCTCAGCTGCATTTCCAGTGGAATAGAGTTGATCAAGTGCCATAAAAAGCAATTGCTTTAATTGACGTTCCTTCCTCGTCAATCCCCTCATCTCTTCAGGACTAGGAGATAGTATATGGTACTCTTTTTGGAATTCAACTACATCAAGATCATATACTTCCATAGTTTCTGATTCGATTAATTCTAAGACAATTTGCTCTTGTCTAGGTGTAAGTCTACTTTTACGAATCGGTGTTTTGTATCCGATCGTATCGACTGCGATAATTCGCTCTCCATCAGTTGCTATAAAACAATAATCAAGTTGAATACGCGACATATTTTTTCTTAGATAACTTTTTCGATGTACATCTTCTAACAATTGTTCTGGTAAGTCTGCAAGATTATTTTCGATGTAACTATACAGTTGTCGAGATACCTTGACTACAATCGCTTGATCTAATACTTCGATCCTGTCATCGGTTCTCCATTCATAAAAATCACACACATTGTAACCATTTTCTTCACCTTCGAACCAATTAATCCAAACATCCCGAATGTGGACCAACAAAATCGCCCCCCTCACGTAAATGTGCTTGTACCATCAGTATAGTCAGAGGTAAGGCAATTTATTCCACAAGTACTATATTCATTCCAAATAAAAATTATGCTACTTTTTTCGATGGGTTGGCCAATATATAGATAATGTAATAATAATTGCACCGACGATTACCATATAAAGTTCAATCCTTGTTGAGATAAAGCGGAGATACGTTACGAAATCATATCCCGCGGTTAATAAATTTAAATAAGCAAGTAAACTAACTCCACCAGCTACAGCTAATCCAAAGCCGACTAATAAAGAAAACACTCTAAAAATTCGCATCTCCTCCCTTCTTTAGTAGGTGCTCGTCCGTATCTAACTGTTCTCTTTTTTAATAATTGGCTGTTCATACGAAAAACCCTCTTTACAAACTAAAAAGAGGGCAACTTAATCTTCAAAAACGGATTGCTTTAAAATTATTTCTGAATTCAATGAAAGTAACTGTTGTATACTATGCGATTTCTTTTCCATCATCGAGCGGACAATTTCAAATCCCATGGCATACCCCGACCATAAAGGGATACCTAAAGATTCGCTTCCGAATAAAAATGGGCGATGATAATGCTTACCTTTCACTAAGATTCTTTCTTTATAGAAGTGGTCCCATAAAGACTGCAGCTTTTCTTTGGTGAATTGATTATGCCATTTTCCGAGTGCTCGTTCCCCGCATTTTTCTTTGACTGCATATTCAGCCATTCCTTCAATAATGAGAGAATCAAGTAATGTTAAGTCAGGTTCTCTTTTATCTAAGTGCATTAATCGACAACTATGGTTATATTCATGTGTTAAAAGGGTTCTAAGGTCAAAGTGATTCGTTTTGGTTGTCACAAACAATATCACTTTATCTTGAAATCCGATGCCCATTTTTCCGCCTAAATCGTCCATAATAATTTCATTAGCTTCATTTCCAGGTAATAGAATGACTTTGACGGGTGGCCCTTCCCATTCTTGTTTAAGTTCAAGATAAATATGTTGTACATATGCCCACATTTTTAGTTTTTTCATGTGCATATAAATTGAATTTACTTCTTGATCTGGTGTAAATAGTCCTTGTTCAAGTAATGAACGGTGAAGAATGTGAAGAGGCAGGTGATAAAAATGACGTGAAACTGGTTCAATGATCGCTTTCATTTGAACATTCCAGTTATTGTATCTAAAAGAAGCTTTACTTGATTCTTCCATAAAACCTTTAATCCATCGATCCGTAGCAACTGTTCCCATATGAACTCTTCCTTTCTTCACATTACCATTGTATGCATTCACGTATGTTTTGCGAAGGTGTTTGCCCTGAAACTATTGACATCATCTACATCTTATGTAAAAAAAGAAAGTAAGTGAAAGGAGATGACGTCCAATGAAAACTGAGCGAGAAAAACAATTCGAGGCTTACTATAAACAAATAGAAAAGGTTGAAGAAAGTATAAAAAACTTAAACGAGCAAGCTACGCATCTAGGAATTGAAACCCGCTTTATAAATTTAAAACTATTTAAAGAACAAGTTGAACAACTTGAAGAGATCCAAGCCTATTTTAATGAAGTAAAAATGGCCCCAGACCAAAATACGTCTGAAGCCATCCTTACAATTGCTTTAAAGCAATTTCATCAATTTATTCAAGGTATAAAATCTTAATTCGCTATACTCTATATATTTATACGATGTCTAGAACATCTTTTTTCACAGTAACTTCAATAGGGGTTTCCCCAATTATTTCACCATCCCCATGAATAATAACAGGAATATCAGAAATGACCTTTATATTTTTCCCTTTTAAAACAGTGACCGCGGGGTGATTAATATGCTGCCCTTGAAAAACTTTAGGAAAGATTTGCAGGATCTTAAACTTTGAAACGTTATTCACTATACATACATCAAAAGCTCCATCATCACTTATCGCATGTGGACAAATGTACATCCCGCCACCATAATAAGGTAAATTTGCCACAGCAATCAACCAGACTTTTTCAAATTTATATGTGACATCATCAAGCTCTATTGTTACTTCCGTTGGTTTATATTTAAATAATAATTGTAATACGATAATTAAGTAGGTAAATTTTCCAAGTCCGAGACTATTCAATATTTTTTTTGATTTTGACTCATTGGCTAACTGTGCGACCTTCCCATCAAAGCCAATGCCAATGACCGTCATACAAATTCGTTCTCCAATATGTAATATATCAATTTTTTTCTTCTCACCAGATAAAATCCGCTCGAGTGCAAGGTCATGGTTCTTAGGAATAGACATGGAACGAGCATAGTCATTACCCGTTCCAGCTGGAATGATTCCTAATGGTATTTTCATGTGTTGTATGGAGTTCACTACACCGTGTACCGTTCCATCTCCACCAACAACAACAACTGCTGTTACTGTTTCAGGGTTTAATGATTTCACAATCTCGGCTACATGGGCTTTATCTCTGGTCAGGTGGGCCTTGAATTTTGTCTTTTTATTAATTAATGTGTTTTCAATCGACTTCCAAACGACTTCCCCTCTTCCGTTTCCAGAAATAGGGTTAACAATAAATACATACATGACGTCACGCTCCCGACATTCCCAAACTAAACAAACTCTAAAAACGTTCAACCTTTTTACATAATACTGATTTTACTTCCATTTTTTCCGTATAAATCTTATTTATTCTAAACTTTACAGTATATACGTATAAACTTTGTATTATAAATAAAAGAGCCTTGCTAATAAATTGTACCTTATTAAAAATTCACTATATATTCAATCGCAATATTAAAAACAACCTATTATAAAGATACCATAAAGTTTTATAATTTCACTGCAAATTTTGGCATAAAAAGTTTTTATTGACACTTTTTCGTCATTGACTTTATAATGAAATTAACTGAAAATTTTTTACCGAATTGTTTATAATACTTGCTTATTTTACATAAAAGGGTTAGCAGTGCATCGCTGTGACTATATCGCAGAGGTGAAATGAGAACCTACAAGTAAAAAATAAGTAATGGTTTGAAATAATCGGTATATTTCTTTTATGAAGAAGTATACCGTTTTTTTACGCAATTTTTGCTATACTTAAGAGATGGAGGTGGGTGCTATGAATAAGAAGAAAGGACTTCTTGAATCTGAGATTAGCAAAACATTAACGCAATGGGAAAAAGAATATTTGGGTAGAGGTTCTGTTCAAGTTAAGACCGACATTCTAAGAAATCTACTAATCATTCAACTAAAAGGTATTCTAACACCTGCTGAACAAGCGTTAACAAGATCTGAAACTGGTATGCTAGCTGTCAAACGCAATCGATCAGAACTGATCGAAACAGGCAGTGCGGACCTAAAAAAGCTCATTCACGAAATGACGGGTGTAGAGGCAAGGTGCTTCCATACCGATATAAGCACTAGAAGTGGCGAGAGGGTCATTGTCTTTACTTTGGCTGAAGACTTAGAAGCCAAATTAGAAAATTAATTAAATATATTGGGAGATTTATTTCAATATCTATTGATACGGAAATAATAGACCAGCCTGTATGATGATTTCTACATGGCTGGTCTTTTTCTGTTTAAATGGTTGCCCTAAATCATGAAACAGTAAGGAGTGGAGAACATAATGTTACAAATGGTTATAGAGAATTTACTAAACCCGGCTGTACTCTTTTTTGTCCTCGGTATGGTAGCGGTTGCCCTTGGCTCCAATTTCACATTTCCTAAAGCACTTGGGGAAACATTAAGCTTATACTTATTAATTGCGATTGGTTTAAAAGGCGGAATTGAACTTTCACAGTTTTCAATTACAGAAGTTACTAAGCCAATACTAGGTACTATATTTTTAGGTACTCTTACTCCGATCCTTACTCTTATCTACTTAAGAAAAATTGTTAAGCTTGATACAAAAAATGCAATCGCTTTAGCCGCGACTTATGGATCTGTAAGTATCGTCACCTATGGTGCAGCTGCAGCTTTCTTAGAAAACCGAGCAATCAATTATGAAGCGTTTATGAATGCGATGGTTGTATTAATGGAAATACCTGCAATTTTAATAGCACTTGTCTTACTTGAATTCTTAAAGGGTCGAAACACTGAAGAGACATCGGTTCGTAGAGTTGGAATTGTTGCACCTGCCTTTTCGTTTAAGTTAAGTAAAGAGCAACTACGTGAATGTTTCTTAGGTAAAAGTATTTTGTTGCTAGCTGGAAGTTTAGTCATTGGAATGATCATTGGATTAGATGGTAAACCGTTAATTCAACCACTATTTATTGATTTGTATCCAAGTATGCTGACATTGTTCCTATTGAATATGGGTCTTATCGCTGGGCAGCGGTTAGCCGTTGTTCGTAAACATGGCTTAAAATTACTTTCTTTTGCTCTAATCATGCCGATCGTTTATGGAGTGTTAGGTGTATTTGTTGGTATGGCTTGCGGATTATCAGTTGGAGGAGCAACACTAATGGGTGTATTGGCAGCTAGTGCCTCGTATATTGCAGCACCAGCAGCTATGAGCGCATCGGTACCAGATGCAAATCCTTCGATTTATTTAGGGTTAGCACTCGGGATTACATTCCCATTTAACTTAACTTTAGGTATCCCTATCTTTTACTCAATTGCACAGTGGTTATACTAAACTTAGAACATTGTAATGGAGGCGAACCTTATGAAGAACACTTTAATCATTAGTAATTGTAATGAGTCTATACCTCATATTATAAATGCACTAGAAAAAAAAGAAGACGAAGTTTCAATCATTAGCGGGTACCAACCGTATATCGTTCACCCTTATGACTCTTTACTTCGAACCATCGTAATGGCTACTCATAAACATGAAACAAAAGAAGTAATATTTGTTAGCGCTAAAAAACAGCGTGCCAATTACAATGAGTCTGAATGGACAGAATTAAACCTTGAACAGCAAGCTATTGACTTGATTAACTATACGTTAAACCATCATAATACTGACTTTGGTCACTGGCTTAGTGAGCAAGATGAAGTTGAAATGTTGCGTAAAAGTATTAATTACTTGAAAAAACATCCTTTATTGCCTGCAAGCGTTGAAGTGAAGGGAATAATTTGGGAAGGTGAAACCATCCAAGAAACCGCATAGGCTGCTGAATTTCTTTACCAAAATAGAGTAGGCGCATGAATATATTCATGCGCCTCTCACAGATCCGTACGTGCGGGTCATCGCATACGGCTCCTCCACGATTATCCCCTTTGGAGGTGATGTTCATTGTATATTTTCACAAGTGAGACAAGTTGGATTTCTTGAAACCTTTCATTCGGAATTGCGACATGTACAGCTGGCGATAGTGAACTTCGCCATCTATTCATGCGAAAACGAGGTAGCTCGCCTTTCCAGTTTCTCCTTCGGAGTTCCCTGTGGAGTTTCTTGATGGTTCGCCAACTTCTTAATTGAACCGCTCGTAGCCTTCTTCGTATCCAACTATCTATTCTAGTGAATAGTCTCTTCACATGAAAGTGACCAAAATAATTTCCCCATCCCCTTAGATAAGGGTTAAGTTTGTCTTTAACCAGCTTCTCAATATTGATTGTCTGATTTCTTTTGGTTATGTCCTTTACCTTAGTCTTGAACTTCTTTAATGCTTTCGCAGATGGAGTAACCCAGTATCCAGCTTTAAATTCATGTCCAAGGAATTGGAATGATTCCTCAAGGTTATTGACAATTTTAGTTTTGTTAGGGTGAATAGATAGACCAAGTTCTTGTTCAAGTAACCTTGTCACTGACTTCAGGACCCTTTCGGCTCCTTTTTGTGATTTACAACATATGACAAAGTCATCCGCATACCTAGAAATTCGATGTCCCCGTTCGGTCATAATTTCATCAAGTGGGTGTAAATAGATGTTCGCAAGTATTGGACTAATGACACCACCTTGTGGAGTTCCCTTTTCATTGATTTGAAAACTACCTCCATCCATTATACCCGCTTGAAGAAAACTTTCGATTAAACGAATGACGCTTCCGTCTACTACTTCTTCTCTGACTAATGAGATTAACCTTTCGTGTGGGATCGTGTCAAAATAAGCTTGTAAATCCGCATCAATGACATATACATAACCGTCTAGTAGATCTCTTCGTATTTTCTCTAATGCCATATGCGCGCTTCGGTTTGGACGAAATCCGAAGCTACAATCAAGAAATTTAGCCTCATAAATTGGTTCTAGAATTCTGCGTAAAGCTGATTGTACAACTCTGTCTCTTACGGTAGGTATGCCAAGAGGTCTTTGAGAACCATCGGGTTTTGGAATGTAAACACGCTTGACAGGTCTTGGTGTGTATTTCTTTTCTTTCAATTCCTTGTGAAGGATTTGTACATTATCCTCCAATTCTATCTCGAATGTTTTAATAGAAACTCCATCAATTCCAGCACTGCCCCGATTTTTCTTTACCTCTTTAAATGCTTCCTCCAAGTTTGATATAGCCCATACTTTATCCATTAGGCTGTACCACTTTTTCTTTTGTGAAGTTCCTACTCCCTCACGAAAGCTTCTCTTATTTGTCTTCTCGCTCATGCTCGTGTTCCTTCCCTTAGTTCCGTTCGGATGACTAGCACTTGGCATTTTCCGAACTTCCCTTAAAGTACTCCGCCCCAAACGGTCTACTTCCTATTCGACCCTGGTTCTACGGCTGTAACCTCCCCAGCTTCTGTTTGGACATTGCGGGATTAAACAGATAGATATACTTTTCTTCCATGGACAGACAGGCTTCGCATCAAGTCCCTTCCTTTTGGGTAAGGGCTTGTCTTAACAACATATGTTAAGTCACTCGCCCTTGCGACTTTTCAGACGAGCTTTTTCACTACTATCCCCTGCTCTGACTTCTCACCACCCATAGTTTCAACTTACCCATCGCGAGCTTGTTTGAAATTTACCAAAGGTTGGGGATGATGAGATCTCCTTGGGTCACGTCATCGAACTTTCTCTCGAAGCCAGTCCTCCTAACTTGCAGAACCCGTTTGTGGTTTTGGACTTTCCCACCTTTTGCAGGGTTATCCGATTCTGCCAGCGAACATGGTTTAGTCGCCTGTTCCGAGATTTGCCTTCAAGTCCTCCGCACATTACTTCACAGCCATGCACTACCTGTCAGCTATACACTTTCGCCACTTCGACGTGTTAGGGACTTTCACCCATTAGCTCGAGCGCTGCCAAGCGCACAAAAGACTTGAGATTTTGTACCTCAAGTCTTTTTGCGCTCTTCAAGATTTTTAGAACTCACCAGCGATCGATACTTGCTAAAAACCGGGGAGATCTTTTCGCATATTGTTCTTCCATTCTTTGCAACCCACGAATCCCAACTAATTGATTATTTTTTCCTACCACTTTTAAATATCCATAAATACTCACATCTAAAAAGAGTGCCTCGTCTTTTTTCGTCGTGACGTACAAATCATCAGCTAACATATATTTACTTCCAAAAGGATCTTCAAACACTTGATTTTTCACAATATGCTTAGTTTCAAAGTTGTCAAATCCATAATCAAATAAACGGTACATATCACGATACGCATGTTTAGATGATGGTGCATTCAACGTCACTGCGATTAATTCAGTTTCTCCTTGCTGAACAGAAGTAACTAACGTGTAACCGGATTTTTGAACATAACCATTTTTAATACCAGTAGCTCCTTCGTAGTTCCATAGCATTCGGTTATGGTTATAAATCGTTGTTTCCCATCCCTCACCGATCCACGACAACTCTTTCGTGCTGACAATTTCTCGGAACATATCATTGTTCATCGCATATTTTGCAATCTTCGCCATATCATATGCCGTCGTGTAATGCTCTTCATCGAATAAGCCATGCGGGTTAGTGAAATTCGTGTTTTCCACTCCGACCTTATTACGCACAAATTGATTCATTTTTCGAGCAAAATTCTTTTCATCTTCTGAAATGTGTTCAGCTATGGCTAACCCCGCATCATTTCCTGAACTGATTAAAAGTCCTTGAACGAGCTTTTTTAGCTCAACTTCTTCTCCTTCTAAAAGGTATACACGGGTACCAATCACTTCACGTGCATTTTTACTTACAGTAACGGTATCAGATAAATTAGCTTCCTCTATGGCTAGGATGCCTGTAATAATTTTTGTAATGCTAGCAGGATACATTCGCTGCTCACTGTTTTTTTCATAAAGTACTTTTCCAGATTTTCCATCTATTAATATAACAGCTTCACTAAAAAGATCTTCCGAAAAATCAACTTTTACAGAAGCGTTAACTGTTCCATTTCCAATTAAGTATAAAGATAAATATAAGATCAACACACCACCAATTTTCCTTAACATGCTTTCCCTCCTTTTACCTAAATTATAGTATAGTAAAAAAATAGTGATTTTTGTGTTAATTTATGATGACACTTTGATTACAACAGAAAGAAGACTGACCTATAATTGTCAGCCTTCTAAACTATTTTACTAACTACTATAATTACCCCTTAAACATTTGCACGAAGTATTTACCTTTAAAGCAGGCAAACCAACTCTAGCACGTTCTTCATTTACTAAGTTGACCATTTGTTGTTCCACGACTACTTCAATGTAGCATAAAAAAGAGTGAAATCGATGTAACATCTTTCCATTTTTACGATTTTCACAATATCTCACAATCTGATCGAGCTCTTTAAATAAAAGAATTTATTGTACTTTTAATGTTTTCGTTTCTCTTTTTTTTCTGAAATCTTAGAGACTATTACACAATTAGTAATAGATTCGTAATATACCTCTCAAACACTTGTCCCATAAAGGTTTTTTGAACCTTCTCTATTAATTGGAAAACATCTCCTAAGGTAATCAACTCTAAATCTTGTTAGCCTAGGTTGAGAGCTTGCTAGAACAAGAGGAGGAATTACAACATGAAAAAGAAAATTTGGTTATCTAGTTTTATCGTTACTGTAACTTTGTTAGTATTTGGGTTTACATCAACTGCAGATGCAAATTCAACTCATACCGTACGATCTGGAGAAAGTTTATGGACCATTGGAAACCATTATGGTGTTCCTATAGCATCTATTAAAAGAGCAAACAATAAAACATCAAATATGATTTTTGCTGGGGAAAGGTTATCGATCCCTGCTAGTGTATCAGCTAGTGATAGAGATTTAATGGCACGTTTAGTTCGTGCTGAGGCTGAAGGTGAGCCGTATGCGGGGAAAGTTGCAGTTGCAACTGTTGTACTAAACCGTGTAGATCATAAAGAATTCCCTAATACTGTTCGTGGTGTAATTAACGAAGTATCCAATGGACATTACGCATTTTCACCGGTACAAAACGGTCGAATTAATCGAGCCGCTGACGCTCAATCTATTCGTGCGGTTAATGAAGCTTTAGCATTCAGAGGACAAGGTTCTGGTTCACTTTTCTTCTATAACCCACGTATCGCAACAAACCATTGGATCGCTACTCGTCAGCATACAATTACAATTGGTAATCACGTATTTGCAAGATAAGCGATCTTAAAGGCGCATTGGATTAATTTCTTCTCCAATGCGCCTTTACATATTATAAGAAAAAGATAATTAACTGAGATGCAATCGCTACGAATATTAGTGCAAAAGGATAGGCTGCTGCATAAGCTATCGCAGGGTCATTAGAGTCAATGAGTTGATTTACAGCACCTAATCCAGGGGTACTTGTCATTCCCCCGCAAAGTGCACCTAATGAATGAATAACACTTAGCTTAAATAAACTTCTCGCAATAAAATAGCCTAAAATGATCGGGGTTAATGTAATCACTGTTCCCCCTAATACAAGTCTTAGTCCTTCGGTTTGAATGACTTCTACAAGGCCTTGTCCCGCTGTTGTTCCAGCCCCCGCTAAAAACAGGACGAGCCCGAGATCCCGTATGACGGCATTAGCAGGTTCATAATATCGTGCTTGTATTGGTCCTAACTTGCCAAAGTGGCCGATAATCAACGCAACAAATAGCGGACCACCCGCAACACCTAGTGTAATCGTACCTAGACCAGGCAGATAAAATGGTACCATCCCAACTAAAATACCGAGGATTAAAATAATACTTAGAGAAAAGATATGTACGTTTGTAACTGTTAATTTTCTTCTAGTGAATAGCTTCTCGACATTATCTAATCGATCTTCACTACTTACGATTGTTAATACGTCTCCGCGTTCTAAACGCATTCTTGGACTTTGGTTAAGCTCAATCCCGTTTCGCTCAACACGAGTAACAGTGATTCCATAATCTCTACGTAAGCGTAATTCCCTAAAACTTTTCCCAATCATCTCATCCGAAGCGACTATTACTTTCCGAAGTTTTATGTTATCCGCATTATTAAGATCTACATCTACTTTTTTACCTACGTGTTGACAGAACTTCTCAAGGTCTGTTTTTTTTCCTACCGTAACGAGTTTATCTCCTATTAATAAAACTGTATCATTTAGCGCAATAATTGTTCGTTGGTTACGAATCACACGACTAATCACAACAGAACTAACTTTTGGAAACTTCAATTCACTTAATGTTTTTTTGTTAATTTGTGAATTAGTGACTTCTATTGTCATGACTTCTGGTGATTCATTATTACGAACTGGATTATTAGCCTCATTTAAATCTTGAACGAGATCAATTTTGCTTAATCTAGGTAATAACTGAACAAATAATACGACAGCTAAAACACCAAAAGGATAGGCAATCCCGTACCCAACTGAAGCAAGTGGGTCATTCGTTGCTTGAAGAGCAGCTGCCAGTCCCGGGGTACTTGTTAAAGCACCTGTCATTAGCCCGACACTAAGTGCTGGTGACAGATTAAATACTTTTGATACGATAATTGTCGTTACAACAGAAACGAAGACAACCAGTAAAGCGATTATACCGAATACCAAGCCATTTGTACGCATCATTCTAAAAAAACGTGGTCCTGCTTGCAGACCTACAGCAACAATAAATAAACTAAGCCCAAAACTTTGGACAACCTGTGACACCTCATATCCAAAGTGACCAAATACCATCGCTACAAGAAGCACTCCTGCTGTTCCTAATCGCAAACCTTTTATACTTAACTGTCCGAACCATGATCCTAAAAATAATATGACAAACAATAATAGTAGTGGTTCTTGAAGCAATGCAGCGACGAATGTCATTTTGATTTCCTCCAAATATGATCATAAAGCTAAACCAACTCTTAATCATACTCTGTCCTAAAAGAATGAATTTTTCATGAAGTTGTTCGAACCACATAAAAAAGTTTTAGTGGTAACTGGAGAATTGCAATTCCTATTTAGGGATAAAAAAGAAACGAAAATCGATAAGATTAACGCCTCCATTTTTTGCGGTTTCTCTTTATTATTTGTCTACTTTTGAAATACTAATCGCTTTAGATTGTCCGGGGTATGATTCTAAAACAATATCATATTCTACCAACACTTTATCTCCCACATGAAGGTTGTTCAACAACCCTTGTTCCTCAACTTCAAACCAAATCGCTCCATATCCTTCATTAAGAACCTCATCTAAATCAAGTGGATCTAATTGATCTTTCGTCATATTTTCAATGACCAGTATTTGACTCTCTTGTTTTTCTGCAATTAATCCTGTCATCTCTGAAAGTTTAGTCTCTTCCCCCAGGCCACAGCCGACGAATAGAAAGACGAAAACGAGAAATAATGCTCCTAACTTTTTCATGGAAAACACTCCTTCAGTGGATTTCTTTAATACATTTGACGTATTCGCTCATACAAAGTTACAAGTTAATGAAAAAATTTTACCTTTCGTGAACGTTTTTTACTTTGTGATCGTCATAGTTTTAAATAAAACACAGGTGGTGAACAATCTAATGATTGTAGTTAAACAAATTAATAAATCATTTGGAACTCACAAGGTAATAGAAGATATAAGCTTTTACATTAAGAAGGGACAAATTGTTGGTCTGATTGGTCCAAATGGTTCTGGAAAGACAACATTGATCCGCTTAATGAACGGTATTATTGGTACGAATGGTGGAGTGATACAAATTAACGGCTTCTCGCCAAATGAAAATGGTGATGACGTCCGGTCCTTTTGTGGGACAATGACAGAAAATGCCGGTTTGTATGAAGAGATGACCGGTCGTGATAACTTAAATTTTTTTGCTTCCCTCTATCTAAATGTAGATCTAGAAAGGATAGAAAAATTAATTCACCTTTTTCATTTAGAACCTTTTATTGATCGTAAAGTTGGAACGTATAGTACAGGAATGAAAAAACGGATCGGTTTAGCAAAAGTTTTACTTCACCATCCAAAAGTTTTATTTCTAGATGAGCCTACAAACGGATTAGATCCTGACGGTATTCGTCTCGTTCTTTCCTATTTAAAACAATTAAACCAAGAGGAAAATACGACCATTGTCATTTGCTCTCACGTCCTTGAGCAGCTGGAAACCGTATGTGACCGCTATATTTTTATTGAAGAAGGTAAAAAAATTGAAGAAGGTACAAAACAGGAATTAGAGGAAAAGTATCTACATGAAATTCAGTTAAAGATTACCGGTGATTTCCCGCTTTCTTTGCTAACAGACTTACACATTAGTATTACTAAAGAAGTCGATGGGATTAAACTTTCCCTTCCAGACCTTGACACTGTTTCTAACGTCTTAAAACAAATTACAGATCGCGGAAAACTGTATTCTGCAGAAATTTTAAACAATAATTTAGAAGCACTATACTTTACAATTAGAAGGAGTAATCACCATGAATAAAAAAGCGATGTGGTCCATTGCCGTTAAAGATATGAGAGCTATTACGTCAAACATTCAAATTTGGTTACCGATGCTCATTGTTCCACTCATTTTGGGCGTTGTCCTTCCTAGCGCCTTACTGATCACGGCTAGATTTTTTGATTTATCCATGGTTGGAAACACAGATATGATTGTAAACGTTATTCAGGACCTTCCTGAAGGTGGATTGAAAGAGTCAATAGAGGTCCTCCCTACTCTTAACCATCAACTTATATATTTTTTCATGCTCTATGGGTTTACACCCATGTTTATGCTTATCCCAGTAATGGCTTCAAGTGTGATTTCTGCAAATAGTTTTGTCGGTGAAAAAGAACGAAAGACGTTAGAAAGTTTGCTTTTTGCTCCAATCTCCATGAAGACTATTTTTGTTGGAAAAATACTATCAGCCTTTATTCCTGCTGTTACTATTACTTTTTTTACATCCATCTTATATGGGATCGTTACAAATATCATTGCTTATCCTTTGTTTGACCAAATGATTTTCCCTACGTGGGGATGGGTTATTCTAATCATTTGGATTACACCATTGCTAAGTTTACTAGTCATTTTGTTTAATATTATTATTTCAGCTAAAGTAAAAGGATATCAAGAAGCATATCAGCTTGGCAGTATCATTGTTCTTCCGATTGTTGCACTAGTCGTCAGTCAATTAACGGGGTTACTGTTTTTGAGTAATATTATGTTGATAATAATTGGTTTCGTGCTACTCTTCATGAACATCGTCTTTTTACAATTTGCTGCCAAATGGAATGATCGATTTCGTTTATCGGAACAACAAATTTAAGGAGCTGTCTCTCGCAGCTCCTTAAGTTTTCTCATTTTTTTCTTTTTTGCTTCAACGATTGCCCCAATATTTCGATAAAATGAATAGAGGGGGAGAGAATTATGAACCGAATTACAAGAGTTTCTTCTTTACGTGCGAATCGAATTCGTGCAAACTACGTCAATCGAATGAGTGCACAACATGTTAGTAAGATAGAACCGTTAGCTCCGGTGGAAAAAGGGAAAAATAACAGTGAACAACCTTCTGAGAATTATTTAGATTCCTATGACCGTTACTATGAAAAGCTCAATGACTTAAAAAAAGAGTTTAAGACTTTTTATCATCGTGAACAAGAATTACTTACTGCCATAAATGATCTAGACATACATGAGCAAAAAATTGTTAAACATACTGATAATTTAATTACAAAGTATAATCAAGCACTCCAAGCCCTCTATTCTTTCGATCAAGCGGTTAGCGGTCAGCACGTTATAAACGTCCGACAAACGTTACAAACGTTTCAATCCGAAATGAAGCAGTTGGGAATTCATGAAAATGAATTAGGTTATTTATCTTTTGAGCCTAAAAGTTTTGTAAACTTTATTCGAAACGATGAGTCTAATTTTGAAGAATTACTTATTCAATTCAGACAGTTGATTATCGAAAGCTATAAATCATTGACAAAAATTCGCATATCCAATGCACAGATTAACCCTTACGAACCGAAACCATTTGAATATAAAGGTCTTATTATTGAAGAAGAAACATAATATGCCCATCCTAAAAGCATAGATTTCCATTATCGGGGAGGATAAACCAGTGCAAATCATTATTTCACACGTGAATACAGATTTTGATGCATTAGCATCCATGCTAGCCGCGAAGAAGCTTTACCCTAATGCAAAACTAGTCGTTTCTGATAAACAAAATGCGGCCGTCAATCAATTTTTAGCAATATACCGCGATAGTATCGACTTGATCCTAGACCACCTCATCGACTGGTCCGAAGTTACAGAGCTCATTTTAGTAGACGTGGCTTCACTTGAGAGAACAGGGAATTACGCAAAAGAGATCAACACAAAAGATGTCAAAATCACAATCTATGATCACCACCCACCGCAAAATGGCGATGTAAAAAGTAAAAACGCTTCAATTGAAATGGTGGGCGCTACCGTAACTTTATTAATTGAAGAAATTAGAAAACGCTCGTTACCTGTCTCCTCCTTTGAAGCGACTGTTTTTGGTTTAGGTATTTATACAGACACCGGATCGTTTACTTATTCCAACACAACTTCAAGAGACCTAGTGGCAGCAAGTTTCTTAATGGATCAAGGAATGAATTTAGAAATCATTCAACGCTTTTCGGATCAAATGTTATTTCAACAACAGCAAGAGATATTTAACCAACTTCTTCTGCAGTCAACGGAATTTGAAATGGACGGCTTAAACATTATAGTTAGTTCCTATCGACAGAAAAAGTTTCAAGGCGGCTTATCAACATTAACGAGAAAATTATTAGAAACTACAGGTGCTGACGCTGTTCTAATAATTGTAGAAATGCAAAAACGGGTTTATATTGTCGGAAGAGCTAGCTCTGACCGAATAAACTTTCTGCCACTCGTTACGGATTGGGGTGGCGGCGGACATGAAAAAGCAGCATCTGCAACACTAAAGAAAGTAGATTTAGAAGCTGTCGTTCCACAAGTCATCAACAAATTGGAACAAATACTTAAGCCAGCTATTACAGCTCGAGTGATCATGGCAAGCCCTGTTAAATCAATTCCTCCAGAAATGACGATCGAAGAGGCTGCGATCTTGATGTACCGTTATGGACATACAGGTTTCCCGATTGTAAAAGACGACGAATTAGTCGGCATTATTTCTCGTCGTGACTTAGATAAAGCAACACATCACGGACTAGGGCATGCACCTGTAAAAGCTTATATGAGTTCTAAAGTGATCTCTATTCGTCCTGATACTTCTTTAGAAGAAATTCAGACGACCATGATAAAGTATGACATCGGTCGATTACCTGTTGTCGACCAAGGAAAACTAGTTGGAATCTTATCACGTACAAACGTCATCGAAATTTTACATAATCAAGCGTTAAAAGAAGACTTACAGCAATCTGCTATGAATGAATTGCATAACAACTTGCGGGCTAGAATGAAAAATCAATTACCAGAAGATGTATTTGTATTATTAAAAGAAATTGGGACGACAGCTACCAATTCGAATACTTCCGTTTTTTTAATTGGCGGGATCGTTCGAGATATTATTTTAGGGCGTCCAAACGACGATATAGATATTGTTGTAGAAGGAGACGGTATCGATTTTTCTAAACGATTAGTTGAAGACTACGGTGGTGAAGTCAAAACACATGAAGACTTCGGGACTGCAACTTGGACTCACCCAACAGGACTCAAAATCGATATTACTTCTTCAAGACTTGAATATTATGACCATCCAGCTGCCTTACCTGACGTTGAACATTCAACATTAAAGGAAGATTTATACCGTCGTGACTTTACAATTAATGCCATGGCCATCTGTTTAGATCAAAAAACGTTTGGTCAACTAGTAGATCCGTTTCAAGGCAAGACACACCTTGAAGATAAAACGATTAAAGTTTTATATAATTTAAGTTTTATTGAAGACCCGACTCGAATTTTACGAGCTGTGCGTTTTGAAACGCGTTTTCAATTTTTAATGGATGATCATACGAAAGAGTTGGCACTCATTTCAATTGATAAAATGAAGGCTTTATCAGCAACTAGAATTAACCATGAGTTGGAAAAACTTTTTTCTGAGGATCACCCTTCACAAGCTCTTAAACGACTATTTGAGCTTGAGTTTTGGCAGCAATTTGGCATTGATCGATCTCAATCATTACAGTGCTTTACACATGCTAAGCACCTTGAACAATTTTATAAAAAAAAGGATTCTTATAAAAATTTGAACCAGAAGCCCAGTTGGTTTATGTACTTCTTAATCCCGTTTTATAATGAAAACGACCTTCAAGCTGCTCAACGGTTTGCTTTAACGAAAAAAGACAATAAATTATTGAAAGAGGTTTCCGATCTAAAATCCCATAATTCTTGGCAATACCTTTCTGATATAGGTAAACTGCACCGACTACTAAAACCATATTCGGAGGAGTCTATTGTATTTTTTATTACAAATGAACTTCCATACCGAGAACTTGTCATGAACTATTTACAAATACGTGAAAGCCTTCCAACTTACTTAACAGGCGAAGATTTGAAAAACTCAGGTCTTAAACCAGGTCCCTTATTTTCTTCTGTATTATTAGACCTTGAAATTGCCGTTTTAAACAACGAAGTCCAAAATAAGGCACAAGCATTTGAGTGGCTTAAAGAAAAAATAAATGAACGAAACTAACTTAGTATTCGTATAAAAAGTAAAGCAACTTGATCTCTTTCCGATTTCAAAAAAAGGAGTATCTTTCATGGGTGAAGACCAATTAATTAAGGAAGCAAAGAAAGGAAATAAGAAGGCTCTAGCCATGCTTTTACAGCAACATTATTCTTTTTTAAAGCATTATCTCATCAAAGTGACCTTGCAACCGTCTCTCGCTGAAGACCTCACCCAAGAAACAATGATAAAATGCATTGAAAAAATTAATCAATATAATGGAAAAGCAAAATTTTCAACTTGGCTCATCCAAATTGGAACCAATCTATTTATTGATTCGCTGCGAAAAAAAAAGACAGAAGCCAAATGGTTGAAAGAACAACAATATGGTGAACTCATGAAGAAATCATCTAACGATCAGGATAGGAAATGGCTTGAAACAATGGAACAACTGTATCAATTATCCGAGGAGTACCGCCTTCCGCTCATTTTGAAACATTATTATGGCTATTCTTACGAAGAAGTCGGCCGTCTTCTTACTATCCCTGAAGGTACGGTAAAATCAAGAGTTCATAGCGCTATTCAACAGCTTAGGAAGGAGTTGAGTAAAGATGAAACACCCTAATCATGAAAAAGAATTAGAGCAATTTGAAAAAGATGTGCGTGATTCGTTACTAAAGCTTGAACAAAATGTCGAAGTTACTCCACCTTCTATTCTTGAACTTGAACAGCTAGTTGAAACGGTACAAACTGATCAAAAGAAGAGGCACTATCAGGAGTTACTCCTTTTCTGGGGAATTGCTCTTTTCATCGTGTCATTTGTTCTATGGGGTTATGCCAACTTCTTTTTTATTACATTTCTCGGACAAATAGCGATGATTGTTTGTTTAACCGGCTACTTTTTCTATCGTTTGAAGAAAGCCTCTCTTCTAAAGAAAGGGATCCTTAAATGAATGTACAAGACTTAACGATTTATCATTGGTTCATTATTGCTGCTTTACTAATTATTCAAAGTACCTGGTTATTTATCGATGCTAGAAAACGAGGACATAATCGCTGGTTTTGGGGGATTTGGGGGCTTATCCATACACCTCTTCCTTTAATCGTATATTTATTATGGTCGAGAATTATCGTTAAAAAACTTCATATGAAAAGAGGCTGATAAGTATCAGCCTCTGATTTTCTTAAAGTAAAAACCCCATCTTTTTTGCCACAAACGTTAATTCTTCTCTAAATTTAGGATGAGCGATATTAATTAAATTTTGCGTTCGTTCACGAATTGTTTTTCCTCTTAATTTAGCAACCCCATATTCTGTAACTACATAATCGACATCATTTTTTGAAGTGGTCACAACTGCACCACTTGGTAAGGTTGGAACAATTTTTGAAATCTCACCATTTTTAGCAGTAGAATGTAAACAAATAACGCCACGTCCTTCTTTCGCCATTCGAGCGCCAATTCCAAAATCGCCTTGCCCGCCTGTCGATGAATAATAGCGACCGCCAATCGTTTCTGAGTTACATTGACCGAGGAAATCTACTTCAACGGTTGCATTGATTGTAACCATTCGGTCGATACTGGAAATATGACGTACATCATTCGTTTCATCAACTGGTAACATAAACACATCTTTATTTTCATGCATGAAATCATAAAGTCGTTTTGTACCATACGCAAAAGTTGCCGTCATTTTTCCAGGCGCAAGTGGATTTGAGCGATTGGTCACTGCCCCACTTTCAAAAAGTTCTACAACCTGATCCGGGATCATTTCTGTAAATATTGTTAAATCTTGATACGCTTTTAGGTCGTTCATAATTGCGTTTGGTATGGCACCAAACCCAATTTGTAATGTATCTCCATTTTTTATTAATTCTGCAATCGATTTACCAATAATTTTATCTTCTTCACGAAGTGGAATTGTAGGTGTTTCAGGTAACGGTTGATGATTTTCATAAATGGCATCAACCTGGCTAATATGAATTTGATTTTTACCAAATGTTCTTGGCATCTGTTCGTTAACTTCTACAATTATAGTCACATTTTCATTGATTAAATAAGGGATGTAATCACAATTCGTTCCAAGTGAAAAATAGCCATTTGCATCCATTGGTGAAGTTGTAACCATTAACACACGGTTAGTTGTAATTTCATCTAATAAAAAGGGTAAATCCGAAAAATGGTTTGGTAACAGGTCAATGTCATGTTCATAAAATGCTCTTCGCTCATCTTTATTTAAAAACATAGATACAATTTTAACTTTATCTTTATTTACATTTAATACCGGTCTTAAGGAAAGCATTTGAAATAAACGATTTCCTTCTAAATGGTCTGCTTTTGGAAGTGCATCTAATAAACCCGGTGGTTCTCCAACAGCTAAAGGGACGATAATATCAGCTTTTGGTTCAATGATAGTGATTGCTTCATCACTAGATACTTTCCGTTTCTGTTTATACATATTAGTAATATTCATAAATCCTCCAACAACTCACATAAAAAAATTTTTAATACGTATTCAAAATCAACAAATACTAAAATTACTTCAGAGTTATTACTTTACTGAACGAAGAACTTCTCGTCAATTTAATTGAAATTAGTTTTATTATTTCGTTTTTACTCAATTGTTATTATTGTTTAACTTTTTATTCTTCAACTATGAAGATCCCATATGAAAGGAGGTCGCATGCAGCATATGAGCTCACGCTTAGATGAACGAAATCGAAAAAAACGTTATAAATGGAAAAAAAGATTTGCGATTATTACTTTTCTTTCATTCCTTCTATTAATTGGCTTTTTGGCTTATGGAAAGATAGGTTATGAAACAGCAAGAAAACATTCCATACAAACATTAGAAGAGACGTCAACAGTCGATCCACAAACAGAAAAAGAACCTATTATTTTCCAAGCAGAACAACAAAAGAAAAATGAGCCGATCCATATCCTTTTAATTGGAGTAGATAAGCCTATAGGGGATCGTTCAAGAACGGATACGATCATGATTGCTCAATATCATCCAAATTACGGAACCGCAAAATTGGCATCTATTATGCGGGACAGTTATGTTAAGATACCAGAACATCAAGATAATAAAATTAACGCCTCTTTCTTTATTGGAGGTCCAGAGCTACTACGAAGAACAATTAAGGAAAATTTTGATATAGACCTTCATTATTATGCGATGGTTAATTTCGAAGGGTTTGAACGTGTCGTTGATACAATTGCTCCACAAGGTGTGGAGATTAACGTAGAAAAACGAATGGTTAAGTCATCGATGAAAATGGATTTTCAACCCGGAACGCATACTATCCATGGAAAAGATGTCTTAAAATATGTACGATTTCGTGATGACAGTGAAAATGACTTTGGACGAGTTCGCAGGCAACAAGAGGTGTTGTCTATTTTGAAAGATGAGATCTCAACAATACGGGGTGTTACAAAAATCCCACAATTATTTGGTTCAATCGAACCTTATATTGATACGAATATCAATACAAGAAAAGTGTTAAGTCTTGGAAAAGATTATTTTCTTAATCCAGTTGGTGACATCGAAACATTAACGATACCTGTAGAAAACAGTTTCACTGATAAACGATATTCGCATGCCGGCCTCGTCTTAGAATTAGATATAAAAAAAAATAAAGAAGCCCTACATGAATTCTTTGACTTCACCCAGAATGAAAACACACAATGAAAAATAAAAATTGGAATATAAATATAAAAAATGGTGCCAGGTACCTTAAAAGGTACCTGGCACCGGTTGATTTTATTCAGCGTATTTTTTTAGGACGATACACGCATTATGTCCACCGAAGCCTAATGAGTTGCTAATAGCCGCTCTAACTTCTGTTTTTCTTGCCTCATTTGGTACGTAATCTAAATCACATTCTGGGTCTGGTGTTTCATAATTGATCGTTGGAGGAATAGTTGATTCAGCAATTGCTTTTGCTGTAAGAATAGCTTCTACAGCTCCAGCTGCACCTAATAAATGACCTGTCATTGATTTTGTTGAACTAATAGCAAGGTTTTGAGCATGGTCTCCAAACACAGTCTTTATTGCCATCGTTTCAAACTTATCATTATACGGTGTACTTGTACCATGTGCATTCATATAATCAAAATCGCTTGGTTGAAGACCGGCGTCCTCAATCGCTTGACGCATAGCTCTTACACCGCCTTCACCTTCTGGAGCTGGAGCTGTAACATGGTAAGCATCACCTGTTGCCCCGTAACCAACGATTTCAGCATATATTTTAGCCCCACGTTGTTGTGCCGATTCTAGGGATTCTAAAATTAAAATACCAGCTCCTTCACCCATGACAAATCCGTCACGATTTAAATCAAATGGTCTTGAAGCAGTCTTTGGATCTTCACTTGTTGAAATCGCTTTTGCCGCACTAAACCCTGCTACAGCCATGTCTGTAATTGGCGCTTCTGCCCCACCTGTTATCATAAAATCAGCATCTCCACGCTGAATGACTTTAAATGCATCTCCAATTGAGTTCGTACCAGAAGCACAAGCCGTTACGGTACAAGAATTAATGCCTTTTGCACCTGTGACAATCGAAACTTGCCCTGATGCCATGTCTGGTATCATCATTGGAACGAAAAATGGACTAACACGGCGGTAGCCTTTTTCTTCAAATGTGCGGAATTGTTGTTCATACGTTTCCATTCCACCGATACCTGAACCAATCCATACGCCTACTCGTGGTGCAATTTCATCCGTAATTTTCAAATCAGCATCTTCAAGAGCCATTAATGAAGCTGCAACTGCAAATTGCGTAAAACGGTCCATTTTACGAGCATCTTTTTTATCCATGAATTGAGTAGGGTCAAAGTCAGAGACTTCCGCTGCTACTTTCATAGGGAATTTTGATGCATCTACACGTGTTAGTGGTCCAACCCCTGAAACTCCTGAAATCGCATTATCCCACATTGTCGCAACATCACAACCAATGGGTGAAACTGTTCCTAAACCTGTAATTACTACTCGTCTTTTCATATTCTTCTCTCTCTCCTTTAATATCGTCATTTCGTACGTATAGTCAAAACCTGAAAGATTATCGACCCCAACGGATGGCTACTGCTCCCCATACAAGACCAGCACCAAATCCAACTAGGACTACTACATTACCATCTTTAATTTTACCAGCTTTCAATTCTTCAACTAGTGCGATTGGAATAGAAGAAGAAGATGTATTTCCATATTTATTGACTGTTACGGACATTTTTTCGATCGGAAGTTCTAATCTTTCTCGAGAAGCTTCCATAATACGTATATTGGCTTGATGAGGAACTAAGAAATCAACATCTTCTTTCGTTAACCCTGCTTTTTCTAAAACTCTCAATGAAGATTCACCCATTTGACGAACAGCAAATTTAAATACTTCCCGTCCATTCATATGAATGTATTCTTTTTGATGAATATGCATGGCTCCACTACCATCAGCACCTAGTTCAAATGATAAAATACCTTTACCTTCTGACACAGGGCCTAATACTGCAGCTCCTGCCCCATCACCGAAAAGCACAGCCGTATTTCGATCTGACATGTCAGTAACCTTCGATAATTTTTCTACCCCTACCACAAGTATATGCTTGTACGCTTCTGTTTTGATAAATTGTTGAGCCGTTACGATCCCATAAATAAATCCGGCACAAGCTGCACTAATATCCATTGCGGCTGCGTTTTTTGTACCTAATTGATCTTGAATCATTGCCGAAACAGAAGGAAATGGCATATCAGGAGTAACCGTTGCTACTAAAATTAAATCAATTTCTTCTGGACTCACACCAGAATTTTTAATCGCTTCTTTGGCAGCTTCAAATGCCATATGAGAAGTATTCAATTCTTCAGAAGCAATACGTCTTTCTTCAATTCCAGTTCTTGTTTTGATCCATTCATCCGTTGTATCCAATATTTTTTCAAATTCTGCATTTGTCACGACGCGATCGCCAACAAAACTTCCCAAACCTAAAATTCCAGCATTTATTTCTTTTCCCATTTTCCTTCCCCCTTAACAAATGACAAACCTATATCCATACCTTTATTTTATATCAATTATTATGACCTAGTACTAATTTTATCTTAAAAATATTGTAATGTCTATAATCCTTATACACTACATCTAAGGAAAAGGGCGTTTGAACTAATCACTAATCATTATGTACTAGCATATTTATTACTATAAGGGGATGTTCAATAAAATTAGGAATTGTTTATATACATTTTTTTAGGCAAGGAGGAATTGTAAGATGGAACAAGAAAAAAAGTCACCTGATACACAAGGCGATTTCTTTGATCAGCTTATGTTTGGGCCACCTCGTGGGCCAATGACAGAGAATGAACAACAAGCAGCTCCGGAAAACGACGAGTCACCTAATACAGACTCATCTGAACCAACCAATGTGAATACTGAACAAATGTCCAATCAAGAAACCAGTCAATTAGAGCATATCATGCAAATTGCTCAAGTAGTCGGACCATATCTCTCAAAACTTTCACCCATGCTTTCTAATCTTCAATCCTTTTTCTCAAACAAGAAATAAGAAAGCGGAAAGCGCCTGCTTATCGGCGACATGCGCTGGAGGGCCAACAATAAGTGTCTTGCTCTTCAGACATGTTTGGTGGACCGAAGCGACCTCGAGCCGATGGCGCCTGGAGCTAGACAAGAAAAGCGGAAAGCGCCTGCTTATCGGCGACATGCGCTGGAGGGCCAACAATAAGTGTCTTGCTCTTCAGACACGTTTGGTGGACCGAAGCGACCTCGAGCCGATGGCGCCTGGAGCTAGACAAGAAAAGCGGAAGCGCCTGCTTATCGGCGACAAGCGCTGGAGGGCCAACATAAGTGTCTTGCTCTTTAGACACGTTTGGTGGACCGAAGCGACCTCGAGCCGATGGCGCCTGGAGCTAGACATCTAAGAAAAGAGGCTGACTCTAAAGTGTCAATGCCCTCAGCATGCTAGCTTCTGAGGGGCATGACACTTTAATTGAGTCAGCCTTTTCGAATTATTTATTTATTACCAGAATCCCCCGCCGAATTGTGAGCCAGGGCCGTATTGTGGACCGAAACTAGGACCGTACTGTGGACCATAACTTGGGCCAAATTGTGGACCGTATTGTGGACCAAAACCAGGGCCGTACTGTGGACCATAATGAGGACCGCCGTACGCACCACCACCACCACCGAATCCACCAAATAAGAAAGGACTTACTGCTAATCCAGCTAAAAACGGTAGCACAGGGAAATGACGATGATGACCATGACCATGGCCATACCCTGAACCATCTCTATACATCGGATAGTAGTTCATTAGGCAAAACTCCTTCTTGTGTGTTTTCACTACTTATCCTATGTACTCGCCCTCTCTAATGAGCATGTCCAAATTGTGCAAATTTTTTATTTGCTAGTTTCTTGTTTACCTAGTTCATATGCTTCATTCATTACTTTTACAAGCATGTTTACCATCGGTTGAAGATCATCCATATTCAACTCGATACCTTTTTCGTCAAGCATTGCTTTTCCTTCCGGCATATACTTCATCGCAATTTGCATAAATTTCATTTGTAACTCTGGATTTACATTCATGTTATTCACCTCATCAATTAGTCTTCTATAGGTAATTTACCTGTATTTACATAGCTCTCAATCACTGAATGAATTTCAGCTTGAAACTCTTCAGGGATAATCGAACTAAATTCACCTAACGTAATTACTCCATCTTCAAAATCATAATAAAGATTACCAGTTTCTAATTCACCACGATTAAAACGTTCTGCTACGACTTGATAAAGATTATCTACATGTTGAACTGTACTCGTTAAAACGGTTGAGTCCCCTAGATCAGATTGATCACTTACAAAGCCGATAGCGAATTGTCCATTTTTCTTAATCTCCTCAATGAGAGGAATATGAAAACCGTCACCAGCTGGATAATACACATCGATACCGTCTTCATGCATTTTTGCTAGAAGATGCAATGCTTTATCGACATCTGCCCAGTCTTTAACATAATCCACACTTACATCGATTGTGTTATTTTGATATTTCGCACCTTTTACAAATCCTTCAATTTCAGGTTGCCAAGAAAAAGCAGCAATCACACCGATTTTGTTTGATTGCGTCATCTCGGCTGCGACCATCCCTGCAAAAAAACCCATCGCATGACTGTTGAAGTGTAAACTAGTTAGGTTGTCCCCAGATACTGTTCCGTTGAAACTAACAAAATGAATATCAGGATATTTACTATTAATCTCGCTAAAATAATCACTGAATACACGACCATGTCCAAAGATTAAATTTACACCTTGTTCTTGATACTCGTTTACCGCTTCCATTACTTTAGGAAGTGAATCGATTTCTTCTTTAAAATAAACGTCAACATCAAGTTCAGAATGAATTTTTAACAACCCTTGATATCCTTTGAAATTCCAACCTTTGTCATCAATTGTATCTTCAAGTAATAATCCAACTTTTTCTAATTTAGAAGGTGCCGTGTTGCTTGTACAACCACTTATTAATATAGTAATAATTAATAATAAAATGAACTGCATTTTCTTCATAAAGTAGTCACCTTAAGTCAATAACTTAATAAATTCAATAGACTAGTATGTTAATTGACTTGCTATAATCCTTTCTAGATCGTTTTTTTACGATACAAATATTCAATTAGGAACCCCACTGCTAAAGCAATAATAACTACAATTCCATCGTTTATATCGGTCATATAATCTATGAGGAGAAAACTAGTAATTGTAGTTATTGAAAAAAGTAAAAAACCTATAATAACTGTTTTTGTGTTCAATTGTTTCCCCCATTATTTTATACTACTTCAATTTTACCTAAAATTTTAAAAGAAGGAAAGCTAACGATTGTACCAAAATTGTCCTTTTGTAAAATTTATTCTTTCCGATCTAATCGTTTCTTTAAATATTCTTCTTGTTTCTTTATGCCTTCTTCAACAGTTGTACATGGGTTAAAACCTAGTTTCTCAAAACTTTTTTGGTTGGAAATGTACACTTCTTCCCTTGCATTTTTCCACCCATTATCTTTTAGTCCCGTAATCAATTCTTTTCCTTTAAACCACTGCCTCTTTTTTCCTGACGATAGATTATAAACTTCATTCACAAACTTTGTTTTCCCTGCTAATATTAAACCTTCAACAACATCTTCAATATATAATATATCATAAGTTGAACGATCGACAATTTCAGGAACGGGTTTGTTCAGAATTTTTGCCTCTAATAACTGATGAAAAGCCATATCTTCACGTTGCAGGGGACCATATACAGTTGGTAATCTAACGATAACAACATCTAAATCACTTTTTCTACTCTCCTGAATTAATAGCGATTCTCCAGCCATCTTTGTAAGGCCATATGGGTTAATAGGATTCGATGGTGTTCGTTCAGTAATCATTCCCGTACGTTCGCCGTACACTTGAACCGTTGAACTATAGACAATTCTTCCTTTACCAGTAACAGCTTTAATTAAATGCTGTGTGGCTTCGACATTGTGATGAATCGTTTCGCGTAATCGATTCCATTGATTATCCGTTTGAGTAGATGCTGCTAGATGAAATACGACTGTATCTTCTTCTAATATAGATGCATAATCAACAGCTTCAATCGGTTGTTGAATATAGTGGAATAAAGAATTTCTTCCAATTTGAAGCAACCTTTCCTCCCCTTGTCTTTGTTGCGTATCATTAATTAAAGAATCTATTCCAAATACTTCGATCCCTTGTTCCATTAATCTGGAACATAAGTGAACACCAATAAACCCGAGGGCCCCTGTTACGACTGCTTTTTTCATATAATTCCTCCATTCTTTAGGAAAAGCGCAATTGCCGCTTTTTACGGTGACTTACCCGTAAGGATGTGTAGGTCTACTAGACACGAGAACTGAAGCTAGACATCCTCGAAAAGCGCAAGGCGCCTGCTTATCGGCGACAAGCGCTGGAGGGCCAGCAATAAGTGTCTTGCTCTTTAGACACGTTTGATGGACCGAAGATAAACTCCATCAGAGAGGACTAGCTAATTTTTTTTCATATTGATGTAAAAATGAAAATATAGGCTTACTAAAATATGAAATTGATTTACCAGGTAGATATAATGTTAAAGTGATAGGACTGTTGTCTTGTAATCGGTACTTTTCATACCGTTTACTGTGTTCCTCAAACCTATACTTTCGAAAACTTGTTTCATGAAATATATACAAGGGGATATTATTGTGAAGCTTCCATACATTATTTTTCTTTAAGACTTTTTCCTCGACTTTTTCTTTATCGATATTATGGGCAACAGATAGTTCTGTGAGTAACCGCTTATAAAACAAACGATTGTTTCGTTCATTTTTATAATAGCGATAAAGATGTAAACACGGATTGATCATAATAGTCGATCGAATATTATTCTTCATTTTTTCAAAGAGTTTCAGTGCTAAAAGTGCGCCCATTCCTTCAGCAATAATATGAATATGCCGGTTTAATATTTCACGTTTTAATATATAATAGTAAAGGTTTTCTGCTAACTCACACGCTTTTTTACTTCCCCAATGTCTTCCATAGAAATTAGATGTAAAAACCGTATATCCTTCACTTCGTAACGTATCTATAAACTTTAACCGTTCCGGGTGTTGCAGCCATAATGACGTTTTTTCATTTACATAGTGATCTGTATCCCCTATTAAAAGAATTGCAAATCCATTCGGTTTTTCTGGTAAATGGACAACACTCCACTGTTCATGGATACAAAAAAACCGTTCGCTTACGCTCATTTTTTCCTCATCCTCATGATCATATTTCTCGATGCATCTCTATTTAATTTATGCAAATAGTCGAGAAATGCAATAACAGAACGTCAAGTTTAGTTATGAGGCTACTCTTCTTCACTTATTAATTCTTGTAAAAGTATCTCTAAACGATTTTTCCCCACTTCAGTTAAATTACTTTCTCGTTGTTCTAATAACGCATCTAATTCAGCTTTTAATTCTTCCATAAGAACCTCCAAGATATGTCCTTACTTCTTATTATTCATATGTATAATGCTTAATAAAATGCCCCTAATGTAAATTTTATGTTTTATTATTGTATTCATTAAAATGGTGACTCAAAGATCTTAACTATTCCAACTAATCCAACTTTGAGTCACCTCTTAGCTTAAGGTTTCCGCTTTGGCATCCATTTTCTGTTTTGGTTTGATGCTTGTGGGAACGTATCTCCAGCATTTAATTTAATGGATTTTGGATTTTGTACCATGCTTCCTGTTTCACCAATTTCAACGTAAATACCGTTATTGGGAACTTTTTGCCCTGGTACAAATTGGTGGTTTTGTCCCATCATTTTCACCCCTTTTCAATGTACACTTTTAATATAACCACTTGCCGCTTATTTTACGTACAGAGTTATAAATTTGCCTTATAATACTAAACAATAATTTGGGAATAATAAAAAGCGTAACAGGCTCCTATTAACCCGTTACGCCTTTTCCATTTGCTTTATTTTTACATGAGCGCTACCATTTATTTTATTAACGCAGCAAGAACTGCCTTCTGAACATGTAAGCGATTTTCAGCCTCATCGAAAATGACAGAATGTTGACCATCGATAATTTCTGCTGTTACTTCTTCTCCTCGATGGGCAGGAAGACAGTGTAAGAATATATAATCGTTCTTTGCATGGCTTACTAGTTCGCTATTTACTTGAAATGGTCCAAATGCTAATTCACGGTCTTTTAGCTCGGATTCATACCCCATACTTGCCCAAACATCCGTATAGATAATATCAGCATTTGTTACAGCTTCGACCGGGTTATTTGTGATTACAATCGTTGAACCTGTTGACTTAGCCACTTCATAAGCTTTCTCGACGATGTCTTCGTTCATTTCGTACCCTGCCGGTGATGCTACCGCAACATCCATCCCAACTTTGGCAGCCGCAATAACGAGGGAATGGGCAACGTTATTCCCATCTCCAACGTATACGAGCTTATTTCCTTTAAATGTACCCTTTTGTTCATAAATCGTTAATAAATCTGCTAATGCTTGGCATGGATGGTAGTAATCAGTTAGCGCATTTATAACAGGAACTGTTGAATATTTAGCTAGTTCTTCTACTTTTTCATGACTGTTCGTTCGTACCATAATCGCATCAACATATCGTGATAAAACTTGTGCTGTATCCGAAATAGGCTCGCCACGCCCAATCTGGAGATCGCGGGGACTTAAAAATAATGCATGTCCTCCTAGCTGGGTCATACCGACTTCAAAAGAAACACGAGTTCTTGTCGAAGCATTTTCAAAGATCATCCCTAAAGATTTTCCTTGTAATAGATTTGACACTTTCCCTTCTTTTTGCTCTCTCTTCATTTGACCTGCCAATTCTAATAAGTAAAAAATTTCATCCGAACTAAAATCAAGTAATGTCAAAAAATCTTTTCCTTTTAGTTGGGTAGCATTGATTTTCGTTTCATATTGAAGCATACGATCACATCCTTATACACTTGATTTTGTACGGTTCATCCATTCTTGAATGGAAATTACCTCGTCAGCTTTGCCATTTATACTATTTAACATCATGGCTAGTGTTGTCGTTTCTGTAATGACCGAGACCCTATGCTTTAATGCTTGTTGCCTATGTTCTTTCCACGTTTTATACCCTTTTTTCGGAATGCTAATATACGCTACTGCATCATCCTGCTCCACCCATTCTTGGAAAGGAAGTTGTATACTACTAGGGATAAGTTGTTTTTCTTCAACCATTGTAAAGCCTAGTTCGATAATCTTTTGAGCAAGGGGTTGGAAATCTGCCAATTCTTCCTCAGCAACGTCAACAAAAATTGTTCCTTTTTGACGATATACCGGTGGAATATGTCCCTCACTCCAAGCAAATGCCTTCTTCATTGCCTCTTCAACGGTATTTCCAATACTGATTAATTCTCCAGTCGATTTCATTTCAGCTTCTAATATCGGATCTAACCCCGACAGTTTACTGTAAGAGAAGATCGGAGCTTTCACAGTATAATAATTTGTTTCAGGCAGATACCCTGTCGGTAAACCGAGAGTTCGTAACGATTGACCTAGTAAAAGTTTTACAGTTACATCCACCATATTTAAACCTGTTACTTTACTTAAGATTGGAACCGTTCGTGATGCGCGCGGATTAATTTCAATTACATAGAGTTGATTTTCATAAAGAACAAACTGGATGTTAAAAATTCCTTTAAAGTCCATACCTTTAGCAATCTTTTTTGTATAGTCATAAACTAGCTGCTTTATTTGTTCAGTTAATGAAAAAGGTGGTGTCACTGCCATACTATCTCCGGAATGAACACCTGCTTTTTCAATATGTTCAAATATGCCCGGAATTAAAATGTCTTCCCCGTCTGTCAAAGCATCCACTTCGATTTCAATGCCAGGATAGTAAGCATCGATCAAGATTGGAAAAACAATGGCTTGATTTTCTGTATTAATATAATCAATCATTTCTTCACGACTTGTCACAATTACCATTCCTTGACCACCAATAACATAAGATGGACGTAGTAAAACAGGATAGCCAATTTTCCCTGAATGTTCTAGCAATCCAACTTCATCGTAAACTGTAACACCTGGGATATGTGGAACATTTACACGTTTCATAAAATCATAAAATCGTTTTCGGTCTTCAAGTTGATCAATTGTATCCACCGTCGTTCCATAGAGTTGAACGCCAGCTTCTTCTAGCCCTTGCACAAGTGAAATTGCCGTTTGCCCGCCTAACTGTACGATGACACCTTCTACATCTTCTAGTTCCACCACATTTAGGACATCCTCAACAGTTAGCGGTTCAAAATATAATCGGTCTGCCATTTCATAATCCGTACTAACAGTTTCAGGGTTATTATTCATAATAATCGCTTCATATCCGAGATTTTTTAGACTAATCGCCCCATGAACTGAGCAATAATCAAATTCAATCCCTTGCCCTATTCGGATCGGTCCCGAACCTACAATTAAAATTTTCTTCTTAGTACTTGAAACATCAACATCATGTTCACCATGCCAGCTAGAGTAATAATAAGCCGTATTTGCTGTAAACTCAGCTGCACACGTATCAACCATTTTATAAGAAGGGAAGATACCGAGTGCTTTTCTCTTTATTCGAACGTCGTGTAAAGTTACATTCCAAACTTTACTTATCCATTCATCAGAAAAACCATAGCGTTTATATTTTATAAACTCATCCTCTTGAACATCATTTAAGGATGTACTCATAATTTCTTCTTCAATCTCTATAAGTTGCTTAAAACTATTTAAAAAGTATAAATTAATTTTGGTTTTTTCATGTATAGTATCAATCGTAATTCCACGGCGTAACAATTCTAGTATCGCAAAGAAACGGCGGTCATCTGCCTTTTCAACAACTTCCCATAGCTCAGCATCCGGCCAATTTTTTAGAGCCGGCAAAAGCAATCCATCTGCTTTTATCTCTAAGGAACGAACCGCCTTTTGGATCCCACTTTCTAAATTTCTTTCAATCGCCATTACTTCACCCGTTGCCTTCATTTGGGTTCCTAAGCGGCGGTCAGCATTGACAAATTTATCAAATGGCCATCGTGGAAATTTTACGACGACATAGTCAAGGGCAGGTTCAAAGCTTGCGTATGTGTGTCCAGTTACTGGATTAAGAAGTTCGTGAAGATGATAACCTATACTTAACTTCGCCGCCATACGAGCAATCGGATACCCGGTCGCTTTTGATGCAAGTGCTGATGACCTGCTGACACGCGGATTTACTTCGATTAAATAATATTGTTTACTTTCAGGATCCAACGCGAATTGAATATTACAACCACCGACAATACCTAATTCTCTAATGATTTTTACTGAAGCGGTTCTAAGCATCTGGTATTCGACATCTGTTAATGTTTGTGAAGGAGCTACAACGATCGAGTCGCCTGTGTGAATTCCGACTGGATCAATATTTTCCATATTACAAACGGTAATGCATGTATCGTTATCATCACGCATAACTTCATATTCAATTTCTTTAAACCCTGCAATACTTCGTTCGATTAAGCATTGTGTTATCGGGCTAGCGGCAAGGCCACCTTTTACGATATAACGAAGCTCACTTTCATCAACTGCTATACCGCCTCCTGCACCACCTAATGTATAGGCCGGACGAATAATAATCGGGTAACCAACTGAAGTGGCAAATGACACAGCATCCTCTTCCGTTGAAACGATTTGACTTTCAGGAACGGGCTCGTTTAACTCATTCATTAAGCTGCGAAACTCTTCCCTGTCTTCTCCTTTCATAATAGAAGCAATTGGTGTACCTAATAATTGAACATTATACTTTTCTAAGATAGCTGCTTTATGAAGAGCTAGTGCTAAATTCAGTCCAGTTTGACCACCTAATGTAGCTAAAAGACCATCTGGCTGTTCTTTTTGTATAATCTTCTCAATACTCTCAACTGTAAGCGGTTCGAAATAAACTACGTCTGCACACGCTTCGTCAGTCATAACAGTTGCTGGATTGTTATTTACGAGAATAACGCGAATTCCTTCTTCTTTTAGTGCGAGACATGCTTGTGTACCTGCATAATCAAACTCTGCGGCTTGCCCGATGACAATTGGACCTGAGCCGATCACAAGCACTGACGATATCGACGTAATTTTAGGCATAAGCTTTTTCTCTCCTCTTGCTGCTCATTTCTTTTATGAAAACCGATAATATCTCTTCACTATCTGAAGGTCCAGGGTGTGCTTCAGGATGAAATTGTACAGTGGCTACGGGTAACTCTGTATGAATAAGCCCTTCAACCGAACCATCGTTAATGTTTTTATAACGTGCAATTAACCCCGTTCCTTGTAATGAAGAATCTTTCACTACGTAGCTGTGATTTTGTGACGTCATGTACACACGTTTCGAAAGTAAATCTTGAACAGGTTGATTGGCACCGCGATGACCGAAGCGAAGCTTCTCTGTGTCAGCCCCAAATGCTAATGCTAAAAGTTGATGCCCTAAGCAAATTCCAAAAGTTGGATATGTTGAAGCTAATTTTTTTATATCGTGGAGTTGAGCTGTCATCTGTTTCGGATTACCGGGACCATTTGATAATAAAATGCCATCTGGTTTCAGACCTTTGATGGTTTCATACGGTGTATCATAAGGTACAACTGTCACTTTGCAGTCATATTTCAGCAAAGTATCAACGATGGATTTTTTAAATCCGAAATCAATAAGAACAACATGTGAATCCCCTTCACCATAAGTAACAATTTCTTGAGTTGAAACTTCTTGAACAAGGTTTACGTTTTCAATTGGCTCATACTGTTCAAAATCCACTCGATTTAAATCAGTCGTCAAAATAGCCGCCATATCACCAAGTTCTCGTATTCTTTTAACAACTGCTCGTGTATCAATACCAGTTAGCATTGGAATACTCGATCGTTGACATTTGTCCTGAAATGAAGATTTTGATTTATAGTGGAAACCACTTGAATTACACTCACTCATAATAACGCCTGAAACTTGAGGTTGATCACTCTCATTATCTATATCATTCACTCCATAATTTCCGATCAGTGGATACGTAAATACAACAATTTGACCTTTAAATGAAGGGTCTGTAATCACTTCTTGGTATCCAGTCATTCCCGTAAAGAAAACGACTTCCCCATACACTTCCGTTTCTGTGCCGATCCATTCCCCTTCGAATGTTTCCCCTGTGGAGAGCACTAAATAGCCTTTCATTCTTTTTCCTCCTCAGCACACTCAATGTCTGTATAATTATTTTAGTTAAGGTATTTTTATTCAATCACCTGTAAAAAAAATTCTCATTTCGGCTAATTCTAGTACTCTTATAAAACTTCCGCTAGAATTGTTGCCGCTTGTTCCAGTTGTTCATTAGTTACCGTTAACGGCGGTAATAATCGGATAACCTTAGGACCAGCACTTAATGCAAGAAAACCCTTCTCTCGCATCTCTGTTAACAACGTTCCAACCTCACCTTCACATTCGATACCAATCATTAAACCTTTACCTTTAATTTCTTTAACAAAATTAGAAGTTAATTTTCCCTTTAATAATTCTCTAAAATAGTTACCTTTTGCTTCTACTTCCTGAAGAAATTCAGGTTGAAAGACTTGTGACATAACCGCACAAGCAGCTGCAGTTGCTAATGGATTCCCACCGTAGGTTGAACCGTGGCTTCCAGGTCCAAAAGCTTCCTTAAATTTTTCTTTTCCAATAACTGCACCGATTGGAAATCCATTTCCTAGTCCTTTAGCCGAAACGATAATATCCGGTGAGATATTATAGTGCTCATAAGCGAACGCTTTCCCTGTTCTTCCTATTCCTGACTGGACTTCATCAACAATCAATAATAGATCATGATCAATGCATATTTGCTGAAGTTCTTCCATAAATTGTGGATCTGCAGGGTGAACTCCACCTTCTCCTTGAATGACTTCAATCATAACGGCAGCCACTTGATCATCTAGTAAACTTTTAACTGATGCAATGTCATTGAATACGGCATATTCAAACTGTGGAAGTAGTGGTCCATAACCTTCATGAATTTTTTCTTGACCTGTTGCAGACATGGAGCCGAATGTACGACCGTGAAAAGACTGTTTAAAAGAAATGATTTTCGACTTCCCCGTATATTTCCTGGCAAGTTTGATCGCTCCTTCATTTCCTTCAGCCCCGCTATTACAGAAAAAAACATAATCGCCACAAGAGTGTTCCGTTAGCATTTGTGCTGCTTGCTCTTGAGTAGGTATATGAAATAAATTAGAAACGTGCCACACTTGATCTAATTGTTCTTTTACTTTTTGATGAACGACTGGATGGTTATGACCTAAATTACATACACCTATTCCAGATGTAAAATCTAAATACGCTTTTTCGTTCGTATCAATTAATGTAGCGCCTTCTGCTTTTTGGACAGTTACATCCCATCTAGCGTACGTTGGAAAAATAGAACTCATGTTAAAGCCACCTTTTCTTTAATAACTTTCGTCCCAACGATTGAGCCGTGCTTCGTTAATGATGTTCCTTTTCCATTGACAATCATCACCGCTTCAATCTTTCCTTGCAGGCTTTTTATTGCTGCTTTCACTTTTGGAATCATACCACCGTAAATCGTCCCAGTCTCAATTAATTGTTCGACTTCTTCTGTTGTCACTTGTTCAAGTAACGTTCCATTTTTTAATATGCCTGGTACATCTGTTACAAATAACAGCTGTTTGGCATTTAGTGCATCTGCAATCACACCAGCAGCAGTATCAGCATTAATGTTGTATCGTTCTCCGTCTTCTCCTATTCCTATCGGTGCGATTACTGGAACTAAGTCGCTTTCTATTAGTTGTTGAAGCATTTGCTCATTTATTGAAACAGGTTCCCCAACAAACCCAAGCTTTTCTTTATCAATCGGAGCAGCTGTCATTAGCTTCCCGTCACACCCGGATAAACCAATACTGTTTAATCCAGCAGCTTGTAATTTAATCACTAAATTCTTGTTTACTTTTCCGCAAAGAACCATCTCTGCCGTATCTAATACATCTTTTGTTGTTTTACGTAATCCATTAATGAATTCACTTTCTATTTTCATTACCGTTAATAGTTTATTAATCTCTGGACCGCCTCCATGGACGATCACTGGTGCTTTACCTGCATCTTTTAATGATTTAATACTAAGAAAAAACTCATCTGAAAGTTCCCCGATTGTACTACCTCCACATTTAACAACGACAATCTCTTTCATAGTTCTCCCCTCATCGTTATCGCTTACGTACGATAACCTGCATTTATTCTGACGTAATCATACGTTAAATCACAACCCCATGCTTTACCAAAACCATCACCAACATGTAAATCTACCTTTATTACAATATTTTCATTGTTTAAGTACGTTTTTGCTTCTTCTTCTGAGAACGAAACAGGTTGACTCATCTTCAATGTTTCAATCGGACCTAAAGCAATATCAATGGTTTCTGGATCAATATCAGCACCACTATAACCAATTGCACAAATAATACGTCCCCAGTTTGCATCTGTTCCGTAGATAGCTGACTTGACTAAGTCGGATCCTACGATTTGTTTTGCAACTTTTCCTGCTTCTTCATTATTTACAGCACCCTTCACTTGAACTTCAATGAGTTTCGTTGCTCCTTCACCATCTCGAGCAATCTTTTTCGATAATCCTTCACACGTCATCTCTAGTGCTGTGAGAAAATCTGACCAATTTGGGTGCTCTTCAGTCAACGGATCGTTATTCGCTAAACCACTAGCCATCACAACAACCATATCATTTGTTGACGTATCTCCATCAACAGTAATTCGATTAAACGTTTTGTCTGTTACATACGATAATGCTTTTTGTAAATCTTCAGGTTCAATGTTGGCATCAGTTGTCACAAAACCAAGCATGGTTGCCATATTCGGGTGGATCATTCCGGACCCTTTTGCCACTCCGCCAATTGTAATTTCTTTCCCATCAACGACCGTCTTATAACACGCATGTTTCTTTACGGTATCAGTTGTTAAAATTGCTTCATTAAAACGATTAGCACCCTCGAATGAAGCTTCAGGCTCTAGTTCAGTAATTCCTTTTCTAATCTTATCCATCTGTAAAAATTCTCCGATCACTCCAGTTGAAGTGACGGCTACTTGATGAACAGGCAATGTGAACTTTTCTGCTCCTAGTTGACGCATTTCGTATGCGTCTTCCAACCCTTTTTTTCCTGTGCATGCATTCGCATTTCCACTATTTACGATAATAGCTCTTAGCTTTCCTTCAGTGGCAATACTTTCTTTTGTTACTTTTAATGGTGCTGCTTGAACTTTATTTAATGTATATACGCCCGCACTGCTTGCGGGTACTTCACAAATAATTGCCCCTAAATCAAGTCGTCTCTTTTTAACAGCTGTGTATACCCCTGATGCGGAAAATCCTTTTGGGGTAATAATTGTTCCACCTTCAACTGAAGTAACTGTTTCAACTTTATTACTTAACATATTCATTTCTGTAATCCACCTCTCGTCATCCAAATGGCTTAAGGGTAAGTCGGGATATAGTTTAATCCTGAAGTCTCCTCAAATCCGTTCATTATATTTAGGTTTTGAATCGCCTGACCTGCAGCGCCTTTCATTAAATTATCGATGACTGAAACAACCGTTATTCTTCCCGTTCTGTCATCATAAGTCACGCCAATATCACAGTAATTCGTACCGTATACTTCTTTTGTCGAAGGATACTCACCTGATTCCCTGACTCTTACAAACGGTGCATCCTTATAGGTTTCTTCAAAAAGATCACGTAGCTCTTTTTCAGTTAATTGGTTACTACTATTCATATAGATGGTTGACATAATTCCTCTTGTCATAGGAACAAGGTGTGTACTAAACGTCACAAAGGGAACCTCTCCTCCATAAACATTCAATCCTTGCTCAATTTCAGGAATATGCTTATGTTGATTGACTTTATATATTTTAAAATTATCATTCATTTCACTATAGTGAGTAACCGGTGAAGGCGATCTACCTGCACCTGAGACTGCTGATTTAGCATCAATAATAATGCTTTTATTATCAATGAATTCATTTTTCACAAGTGGTAATAAACCGAGTAATGTTGCAGTTGGATAACATCCAGGGTTGGATATTAATTCAGCTTCTTGTATCTTTTCTTTCTCCCATTCAGGTAAACCGTATACCGCTCTTTCTAGTAAGCTAGTTTTTGCAGCATTAATTCCATACCATTTTTCATAGACTTTTTCATCAACTAGCCGTAGGTCACCTGATAAATCAATGACTTTCAACCCTACTTCTAACAGTTGACCGGAAATGTCCCTTGATACGCCTGGTGGTGTCGATAAAAATACAACATCTGCCTGCTGTTTAATTAGTAAAGGGTCAATGTCTTGTAAAACTAAATCTGTAATTCCTTGTAGATGTGGGTAACTTTTACTTATTTTAATTCCTTGTTGTGAGGAAGAGTGAACAGAACGTAACTCAACCTCTGGATGATTATGTAGTAGCCGGATTAGATCTGCTCCGCCGTAACCTGTTGCTCCGATAATTGCTGCTTTCATTAGTTCTCCTCCTCCAAAAAAGGTTTAAAATTTTTCAACCAATTCCATATTCTTCACGTTGTGTATTATTATAAATATGAATAAAAATAAATGCAACTGTATTTTTATTTTTAGCCGAATTTTCTTACACTTCTTATTATTTACCCAGTATTAACAGTAAAATCCATGATTTCCTTGGACATTACTTCCTGCTTTATCCTCATTTACTTAGGTGTCTTTCCATAATTTATACAGAAGCACAAAAAAACGTGTAGATAATTCTACACGTTTTAGTTGCCATGACCCTTTTGATTGATTATTGCTGTAAGTAACGTTTTATATCATTAATAATTGGTTCTGGGTCTGCTTTTAAACCATCATACGATCGAATGACATTTCCTTCTTCGTCCACTAAATAGAAACTTGTCCCATGCATAATGTCCTCACCATCCGGTAATGGCTGGACGATCGTTTGAAAAGATTGAGTGGCGATCTCTGTAATTTCCTCTTCTGAAAAACCAGTTAAAAACATCCAACGTGAAAAATCAGCATCATTATTTTCACCATACTTGTTTAATCGTTCAGGCGTGTCGTATTCGGGATCAACCGTAAAGGATACCATCTTAACATCTAAGCCTTCTTCTTCAAGAGCATATTGCAACACTCTAAAATTAGGTGTCATTAAATTACAAACGGTTGGGCAACGTGTGAAGACCATATTCGCAATCCACGGAGTACCGCGCAAATCTTCATGTGTAACCTTTTCTCCAGTTTGGTTCACAGATGTAAAGGGGATAATAGATAATTCAGCTGGGGTAAGATCCAAAACATTGTCATCCTTCTTGTCCGTGTGATAGATCCAACCACAACCACTTAAGATAAGAGCAAATGCTAATACTGGTAAGAGTATTTTACTACGTTGAAATAAATCATTAAAATGCTGTTTCATAATAACAACTCCTAAAAAATAAAACTTCTATAAGTGGAGAAATTGTCTCTCCACTTATAGACAAACCAAATCATTAATTTTTAATCGTATGAGTAGCTGGAATGTCACTAATTGAAGGTCCTTCCGATTGCTTTTCTTTCTTTATCCATTGCTTAAATACATATCCTAATGTAAAACCGTACGTAATTTCCTGCATGATTTTCATCAAAATACCTGCTAACTGTTGATCAGACCTTGGGTTAATCGGTGAAAATGGATTTGTACCACTCGAAAATAGATTGTATGGAATTTCAGCACCTGCTGGTAAACAAAACGCCATTACAGTTGCCCATGTGTTTGGATCCGTATATACACTATACATAGCTGTCGGCGCGAAGATAATTAGTGCACAAGCTGGTGTAATTAAAATACCATTAGCAAAGATATAGCCCATTCTACGTAAATCTGAAAGCTTCGCCTTGCTCGGAATCGGTGCAATCATGTGCCACCACATCAGCGTTGCAGCAACAAACATGAGCATTTCATAACCACTATGAAGCACGATGTTTTTCATTAAGAAATCAAAGATGTTTGGTAAATGATAGACAGAGAAAAGAAAGTTGAAAAATAGCACGCCAATAAGCGGGGAAAAAAATAACTTTCCTACTCGCTCAAAAATGGTCCCTTTTGCTTTTTGGATAATGGCATGGAAAACCCATTTAGGCATCCCTAAAATAAATAAAGGTACTGCTATAAAGTAAGCAAAAACCATTTGAGCCATATGGAAGCTGATCATTAAGTGGCCAGCAACATATAAAGGGCTTCCCCACCCGAGGTAAAGAGCAAACAAACCAAGAATGAAATACGTTTTTTGACTAGTTGAGACAGGTTCTGCTCCTACAAAGCGGTTTCTCCATTTACCGACAAGTCTAAAATAAAGAAAGCCGACGAAAATTAATATAACGATGAGCTCTGGTGTCCATAATGCACGAAAACCAAAGTTTGTAAATAATTGTTGTAACACTTTGCCTTCCTCCTATCGAGTGCATTTCTAATTAAATTATAGGGAATAAGATAACCATTGGTAGTGTAAAAAGAAGATATATGATACTCTCGTTAATAACTATAGCACACTTTTTTCTTTTTCCTAAGCTGTAAAGTGATGGCTAATTTCTAACAATATTTTGAACGTAAAGGAGCTATATTATGAGCAATACTCATTTAATTGCCCTTGACCTAGATGGGACACTATTAAAAGATGATAAAACAATCTCAGAACGAACGAAACAAACGATTGAGTTGGCGAAAGCTAAAGGACATATTGTCTGTATCTCGACTGGAAGACCTTACAGAGCGAGCGTACAATATTATAATGAATTAGCACTTACAACACCGATCGTAAATTTTAATGGCGCTTTCGTTCATCACCCTCTCGATCACTCGTTTGGTTATTTTCATACTCCCTTAGATGTGAAAACAGCAAAGACAATCATTGAAACCTGTGAAGCATTCAGGGTCAATAATATTATGGTAGAAGTCATTGATGATTATTACCTTCGTTATTACGATGAAGTATTTATTGAAAACTTTACATTAGGACAAAACCCTGTTGATTATGGAAATTTGCTTAAAATACTCCAAGATGATCCAACATCTGTACTTGTCCATCCGAAAGATGAGCATGTAAATGACCTTCGAAGTTTATTAGATGAAGCCCATGCGGAAGTAGTTGATCAACGCTCTTGGGGAGCTCCTTGGAATATTATCGAGATCATTCGAGCAGGAATGAATAAGGCTGTTGGTCTAAAACGAATTGCTGATTATTACCACATACCGAAGGAAAAAATTATCGCATTCGGTGATGAAGATAATGACCTTGAAATGATTGAATTTGCCGGCACCGGTGTTGCGATGAAAAACGGTATTTCACAATTAAAATCTATCGCAAACGACATTACATTAAGTAATGAAGAAGATGGCATCGCAATCTATCTGGAAGAAAAGCTTAACCTTAAAACTACATAAGTCGCGTGCTCCTAGGAGAAACTATGATTGCATGAGAAATAGTTCTCTCTTCAATTTTTATTAAAAGGAGCAAATACACATGAGTAAACGATCCCGATCAAAACGTGAAATTCAACAAGGCAAAGATGCAGTTCAACCGAATAATGAACGGTACAATAACGTAACAACAATGGCAGAGGCTGAAAAACCAAATCATAACACAGGCAGGGACTGTGATGAGTAATCAACTGTTACAAGAGGCTAGAACAGCTGTTGAATTAGCTGAGCAAATGGCTCAGCATGCTGTTACACCAGAAGAAATGCAAGCGGCTCAAATTCAGGTTGAAAAAGCGAGGAATAATTTACTTTCAGCTTTTGCCAATTCAACGACAGCCCAAAAAGAGCAATTAGAAGAAATTCAAGAATCACTTAATCAAATTGATAATGAATATCAATAAAAACTAGTCGCAACCTCACTTCTTCTTTGGACTTATCCGGAATAAGTGAGGTTTTGAATGTGGGTTAACAAAGCAACTTCTTCTCACTTTGTTTCAATCAACATTTCATGAGTTATATGTAAAATAAATCCAATTAAACTAACAAGATTCATTTTAATTACCCTATCCCCTCTATCACTTTTATGTTAATCTATTAAATGGAGAATCGTTATTAAAAGGCTGTTTTCGAAAACTATATGCTTTTGGACCGTTTCGCTTCACCACAGCGCGAAGAGCCAAAAGCAGAGAGCAACAATGTTTGAGTAAAGAGCCTATTAAAAAGACAGGAACTAATAGTAATTAATAGTCTAGTATTGAATATATTAGTCTTGAATAGGGGGACTAGGGTTTATGAAAATTTTTGAAGTTCCAAAAGATGCAGATCAATCTTTACGCATTCGTATAGCTGATCTTTTGATGGGCCAAATGGAAACTTTAGGTAAAGATGACGCTTATGATCTACTTTTAGATGCTATTAATCTTGCCCTTCAAGAAGGTTCTTCTGCAAAAATTTTTGTAGCAGAATTAGAAGGGGCAATTATCGGAGCTGCATTTTTTAATATTGGAATTAGTATTACAAAAGGTGGCCACTATATATGGTTAAATGATTTATATGTTCATAAGGAATACAGAAATCGTGGAATCGCCAAAAAGCTCCTGCTTAAAATCATTTATTGGTCCGAAAATGAAAACATTAAAGGAATTGAGTTAGAAACAGGAATTAACAATGAAGCAACCAAGGCGTTGTATAACTCCTTAGGTTTTTATGACATTATTTCAAAACGATACGGGTTTAGATTTTAGAACTGTTGAATGGATATTCAACAGTTTTATTTTTTTACTTCTTTTTTATTTTCGTTGTTCATAGTATAGTAGCAACCTTTAGAAACCTCAGTCATGACAGCGATAAAGGAGTGTGGCCCGTGTCTTATTATTACTACGAAGCAGAATTTAGCAACCTTCATGTGGAACTGTCCAAGCATGCACTCCATCAGTTTATCAAAAAAATGATGAATGAAAATTTCTCACTCTTCTGGCGGTATGAAGACGATACGATCTTACTCATTATTGACAACCATGAAACACTTTACGAGATACCATTCATCCGTAACAATGATTTTCTTACATTGGATGTCGACTATCTAACTGTAAATGACGAAATCATTGTGGAAGCACTCGAAGTCATCATCTCTCGGTTCAATGGGAATGGCGTAGTAAAAAAGTTCACTGGTACTGGCGGCCCCCACTACATCACAAGTTACAAAACGGGGAGTATTCAGTCTATTATCGAAATTGATGGGAGTGAAAAAATTATTATGAATAGGAATGGTTCAATTGTAGAATACAGGGAGTATGGTCATAACTTAGAGCCTCAAACGGTTTACAACATTACCAAAATGGAGATTGATTACGAACTGATGGAATTACACGAGGCAATTCAAGAAAACGATGAACAAAAAATAAAAACCCATAAAAAACGGCTAAGGAAATTACTTAATCGAAAAGAGGAAGTTTCTCAACTTTTATAAAATTAGTATTCACAACCTTAAATAACCAGCGTTTGTTAGAATTTCACTTCCAAAGGTTTTTCACTCAAAACTTACCTTTACAATATTACATTCCTACTGAAACAACAAAAGAGGCTGACTAAATATGTGTCAGATTCCTCTTAAACGACGATAGCTACTACATAAAATGTAGGGACTATCTTTAATAGGAGGAACACATATTTCAGTCAGCCTCGATTTCCATTAAAGCTTTTCAGCCACTCTTTTTCTTTTTCTAACTAACTACCCTTCTTCGCAAGTTTCTTCATTTTACGCATAGCTATAGCTGTGTATAGTGCAGGCACTAAAAGTAATGTAAAGAATGTCGAAAAGAATATTCCTGAAATGATAGAAATCGCTAATGGTGTAAACAACACATCCCCGCTAAGTGCTATCGGAACTAGTGCCCCAATTGCCGTTAAAGCCGTTAGTAAAATCGGGCGTAATCTTGCTCTCCCCGCCTCAATAACTGCTTCTTTTAATGAAGAGCCCCCTCTTATTCGCTGTTCAATAAATTCAATTAGAACAATTGAGTTACGAACAACAATACCAGCTAACGATACAACCCCCATCATCGCCATAAAACCTAAGCCTGTTTGAGTTATGAACAGACCAATCACAGCACCTGAAATGGCTAGATACACCGTACTCATCACAAGGATTGGCGTAGATAATGAATAAAATTGAAAAGCCATTACAATATAGATAAGAAATACAACAACAATGAAAAGCTTTCCTACTTCAATAAAGAAATCACTTCTAGCTTCTGTTTCCCCGCCGACAGATATCGAATAGTCTTCATTAAATGAATAGCCATCAATAAAGTCATAAATGTTTGATTCTAATGATGATTTCATATCTTCTCTAGGATAGACTCTTAACGTTACTGTTCTCATCCCATTCTCATGTGGGATGCGTTGTATTTCTTCTGAATTTTTCTCAGTTAACAATTCATCTAAACGAATGAATGTAGGCGGTCCTAGGTTAGTTTCAACTGGAACTGAAAGCTCAGATAAGTCGAGTTCACCATTCGTTGCATCTCCTTTTATGATTAGCCTCATGTCATAAAAATTAAAACTATCATCAAATTGACCCACCGGAATGCCTTCTGTTACTAAACGAATTTGTTGACTGATTTCTTTCATTGTAATTCCGTATTCATCTAATTTACTACGATCTGGATCCAATACAATTGTTGGCCAAGGCTCACCGACATCATCAACAACGGTCCGTGTTTCTTCCATTTGAGCAATTGAGCTTCTTAAATCGCCGGTGATTTCAAGAAGTGTATCAATTTCCTTACCTGAAACTTTAATAGCAATTGGCGCACCGACTGGTGGGCCTGCCTCAATTGTCGTTAACTTTGTTTCCACAGATGGGAACTCATCTTGTAATATATCGCTCCACTTACTGATTGTCTCTTCTGCTGACTGCTCTTCCTTATCGACACGAACGAGTAATTGTCCTGTATTCTCACCAGGACCGGTTAACACCGAACCGAACAATGGCGGGAGCCCCGTTCCAGTAAAGCGGGATACTTCCACAATCGATCGATCTTCTCTCATTCGTTCCTCGATTGAAGCTAATAGTTCATCTGTTTGTTCTATTGTCATTTCAACTGGTGCGATTACGTCAACTGTCACTTCTTGACGATCTGCACTTGGAAAAAAGACAACCGGAATAAACGGTACTAAACCGTATACAGCTGTACATATAATAAGCCCCATTATTCCAATCCGCCAAGGCTTTCGCACAATGTTTCCTAAAACCTTATCTGCATACCAGTCGGCAAGCCGGTCAATAGGTTTTCCAAGTAAGCCATTATCAAACTTTCGAACTGTTTTTCGCTTTTTCTGACGCCATACACGATAAATAGGTACTAATGTCAACGAAATAATGGTAGAAGCAATGATGGTAGTAATAAGTACGCTTGGTAGTGCACGAATAAAATCGCCACCACTGCCGGTAATAAAGACCAGTGGTAAAAATGTAAATACAATGGCTAACGTTGATGTGATGATGGAAACTCTGACTTCTCTCGTACCATTTAAAGCCCCATCAAGCGGAGAGTCACCAAGTTTATATCGACGCTCAATGTTATCATTTACAACGATCGCATCATCGACTAATATCCCTAACGCAATAATAAAACCAATAATTGAAATTTGATTTAAATCTACCCCTAAATAAGGTAATGGAATTAAACCTAATAATATAGAAGTTGGAATTGCTAGTGCAACTATAATGGCTGAAGCAAAGTTTAACCCTAATAGCGTTACAATAATGACGACACCAACGGCGATAGCAAATGAAATGGCTAAATCAGTGAAAATTTCTGTAACGATATTATTTTGAGTATAAAAAAGATCTACCGAAACAGTAGCTGGAAGACTTCCACTTAACTCAGTTACTCTTTCATCAATCGTTCGATGAAGAGAGGGTACATCAATACCTTTTTCAGGAATAACTGTAAATGAGATTGCACGTTTTCCTTCATACGTAATAATATCTGTTGGTTTTTCATATTGAAGTTCAACTTGACCCATCTCATTCAACGTAATCGGGTCCCCCTCATTTGAAAACCCGACAACTAATTGACGAAGTTGATCAACATCTTTCACTACAGGTAGCTTCAATTGATTTACACTACCGTTACGTTCTTGTTTACCAAGTGGGACTTGGTCAAATTCTCCTTCTATTGCTGTCAAAATACTTGGAAGGAAAATACTGTATTCACTCATTTTTTCTTGTTCCAGTGTTAAAAGTAACTCCTGACCCGGAATTCCTTTTACGACTGTTCCTTTTATTCCAGGAACAGACTCGATCGCTCTTTGCCAATCTGCAATAAGCGGCTGCAAAGCATACAGTTCTTCGTAATTATCCTCTGTTACAAGATGGTACGAAGATAAGGCACCCAATGCTCTGTCATCACTCATAGAAGGAGGTAAAGCACCTTCAGGAAATGAACCTGAGATATTAGCTATTGCTTGACTGACTTTTGATAACACCTTATCTTGATCTATTCCTTCATCTAGCTCTAATACGATCGTAGAAACACTAGCTGCTGAAATCGAAGTGTGTTTATTTATCCCTTCAATTTTATCTAATTCTTCCTCAATCGGTACAGTTATAGATCGCTCAACTGTCTCTGGATCGGCACCAGAATAAATCGTTGAAATTGAAGCTACAGGTAGTGAAATCTCAGGTATTTCACGTTGTGGCAATTGAAAGAAAGTAATTAAACCGATCAATGTCAAAAAGAATAAAAGCATTAACGTAATTTTTGATTTTTGAATTAACCAATCAAACATAGGCTATCCCCCTAAAATAACAAACATTATACATTTGTTATACACCATGAATAACTCAATTACAACAATTAGTTCTTAACGAATATAAGAACAGGGAGAGAGACAGTAAACTTATTACACAGAATAATATATGATCATCGTAGCAATTGCATCTTCTTCACCTTTATTAATGTAATTATGCTTATAGTGGGCGGAAAAGCGAATTCCCTCACCCTCCCCTACAGTAAACGTTTCTTCCGCAATTTTTATTTCCATAGTTCCGTTCTCAATAAAAATATACTCTTCTACTCCGTAAGCATGAGGGTCAGATTGATGATTACAACCCGGTTGAAGAATAAGAGAAAATACTTCAAATGGTTTTTGGTATTCTTTTGGAAACAGGGGATAAACTTGTACAACTCCTTTTTCCTCTATTAACGGCTCAATTTCTTTTCGATTAACTTTTTGTATAAACGGTTTTTCTTCCTCTATGAACGTTGTGAACGGAACTTTTAAACCATTGGCAATCTTCCATAGTGTACTTACAGTAGGGTTTGACTCCCCGCGTTCAATTTGTCCAAGCATGGGTTTACTAACTTCTGTTAATTGTGCAAGCTTATCTAGACTCAGTCCTCTTTCCGCTCTTATCTGCTTAAGCCTTTTACCTATAATTTGATTTAAATTCACTTTACTCATGGAAAAATCTCCTTGAAATTATGTGTATTATAGTTTACAATTCAGTATATTATAGCATACAAAAAACTAAAACATAATTGCTTAGCTGGTAACTAACTGCATTACCTAAATAAAATCTACAATTATATTATTCTAGAAGTGAGGGAATAGAATGGCAACATTAGCGAGCGCTAACCAGGCAAATAACTCTTTCATGAAGGGAATTATGGCAGGGATTGGGATAGCGATCGGTTATACACCTGCAGCTCTTACATTCGGCTTATTAGCAAAAGGTACTGGTTTAGGTTTTATGGAAACCGTTGCAATGAGTATGTTTGTCTTTGCTGGAGCTGCGCAATATATGGCGCTTAATTTAATTGCAATCGGTACAGGTGCTCTCGAAATCATATTTACTACGTTTATCGTTAACATTCGTCACCTACTGATGAGCGCTGCTGTCAGTGAAAAAGTTGAACACGAACACCCGATCAAGAAGGCGTTATACTCGTTTGGAATTACCGATGAAGTTTTTGCAGTGACCACAACTCAACAAGGTTCTGTTAAAACTGGTTTTATCGTCGGAGTAGCTACTATTGCCTATAGTAGTTGGGTTATTAATACAGCACTAGGGTATCTTGTCGGTTCCATCCTTCCTGAAACATTACAACAGAGTATGGCTATCGCTTTATATGCAATGTTTATAGCTTTATTAATGCCTTCCTTAAAAAAACATCGGAAGGTCGTATCTCTAGCTGTCTTTGCTGCAATCCTTAATCTTATCTTATCTCAATTCATCCCAAGTGGTTGGGCGATTATATTGGCAACATTAACCGCTTGTATTGTAATCGAGCTCATTGTTGGAAAAGCGGAAGGAGTGTCAAACAATAATGGAGACTAGTATTCTTCTTATTATTGCTGGGATGGCTATAGTGACTTACATTCCTAGAATGTTACCGCTTGTGTTCCTTGATGCCAATAAAATTCCACCGAAGCTACAAGCGATATTGCGAAATGTCCCATATGCTGCTTTAGGTGCATTAATATTCCCGGGTATATTAACTGTTCATGATAATATCATGTTTGGTATTATTGGTGGTATTACTGCAGCTATCATTGCGTATTTAGGTGCCAATTTAATTGTTGTTGTCCTTAGTAGTATAGGAATATTAACGATCATTTCTATGTTCTTTTAAATTGCACCTATTCAGCTTTTAAGACTGACGGATATTCCGTCAGTCTTTTTCTATGTTCTTTAATTTCTGTAAAGTATGACTGGCTTGTTCCATTACTCGGTGAATGATTTGTCCGGCTCCTTCGGATTGAGCAAGACGCAACCCTTGTCCGGCCCACATCGACAACCACTCAGCCTTTCCTTGTTTAGCAGCCTCTTTCCGCAACGGTTGAGTTAGTGCATTTTGTATAGGATAATTAGGGACTTGTATGTCGGATACATCACTCAAACGCGCAATGAAAGCATTTTTTAGCCCTCTTGCAGCCTTTCCTGAGAATTTTACCGTAACTGTTGTATCTTCTTCAGTTGCTTTCATAAGTGACTTTTTATATACCGGGTTGGCTCCACTTTCTATGGCTGGCAAAAATACAGTTCCCATTTGCACGCCACTTGCACCAAGCGATAGACTTGCTAGTAAGCCTCTTCCGTCCATAATGCCACCGGCTGCTATAACAGGAACGTTTACGCTGTCAACCATTTGTGGAACAAGTGCTATCGTTCCAATCATTGCATCTTCAGCCTGGCAAGAAAACGTCCCCCGATGACCACCAGCTTCACTGCCCTGGGCAACTATAGCATCTACATATATTTCTTCTAATAACTGAGCTTCTTTTACAGTAGTTGCTGTTCCTATAACCTTAGTACCATTTGCTTTTAATTGTTTCACCCAATGAAGATCTAAAATTCCAAAAGTAAAGGAAAAGACAGGAACCTTCTCTTCAATTATTACTTTCATTTGTTGTTCGAACTGAGCTCCCCATTCAGGTGGTAATGTTGGCTGTTTAATCCCCAGTTCCTCATAAAACGGCTGCAAAGTGTGACTCATTTCGAATACTTTTTGTTCTTCTAGCTCGACAGGTTCCGGAATAAATATATTTACCGCAAACGGTTGGTCCGTCAATCGCCTAATGTTATGTATGGCTGTTCTCATATCTTCTGGAGTCATATAACCTGCACCTAACGTTCCTAGTGCCCCTTGATTTGAAACCGTTGCGACTAACTCTGGTGTAGTCGGTCCACCTGCCATACCGGCTTGAATAATTGGAAGTTTTATATTTAATTTTTTTGTTAAACTCGTTTCATACCACATACATAATTCCCCTATCTCTTCACGCTTCAAGTAGTTCAGTTTAAGATCAACTGTTTATTTTCTTGAAGCTCTTTAATTGCTCGATTCACAGCAGCACGATGTTTCCATAATAGCTTTTTGACATCATCTTCATCGAGTATGGTTTCCGAGAGGTCACAATATTTTTCACCTTTTCCATGAATAGACCAGCAACCTTCACTTTTCATTAATGTAATCATTCCACCACGTACTTTATCATCAAATACAAAATAATGTTTAAGTTGAATAGTGTCATATTCAGACCAATCACAAAAAGACTTAAGCAATCGTTCAATGTGCATCTTATTACGTATACTCATTCCACACTCCCCCATTCTGTAAAATCATCATATGTTTTCATTCTTTACTCTTTAGATAATTCCTTCTTTAATTTTAGCCATCTTACAAGCTTTTTTGTTACTATTGTTATAATGAAGTGATTTTGACCATCCTAATAATTAGTTAAATAAAAGGGTTGATAAAAATGCTAAATTTAAAACAATATAATAATTATGAAATAGATGACCTTGAAAGTGATATCCTTGCGTTATATAAAAAAATAGCCTCATCAAATTACTTAAAGGACGTACAAATTTCTGAACTAGTAGAACAAACTCTTGATAAACTCCAAACGCAAAGTAATCAACCCCTATCTATTATCGATAAAGCTCTAATGATTATGAACGGACTATTGTCATTAGGGATTAAATTTACGACGTACGCTTCATTTGAGCGCAGGTTTGATCATTTTATATCGATACTTGGCGGTCGTGTCAATGTAATATTAGAAGAGCAGCATCATGAACTATCACTTGAGGAAAAGCAAGCGATTACTGAAGCTCTTGTTCTTTTGTATACGAGATATATGGACGTTGCAAGCTCCAGTTGGGGGAGAATTCTTGCCAAATGGTTCATTCAAAATGAACAAGAACAGTGGGTTCATTCCTATTACCCATATTTCAAACAGTTGCATGAAGAATATGATGAGCCTTTTCACTTATCCATGATTACAAGTTTGTTAGCATTAATTTGCCAAGATGGTGTTGGATCTCTCGCTTACTTAAAAATACATAAACAGAGATTAGCCGCTAATGATTTATACCATCATTTCGCATTACTACATAATCGTCAGGAATGGGATACAATGCAAAGGTGGTTTGACCTCTTTTCAACGAGCTGGAAAGGGTCAATCGGAAACTTGGAACCTTTTTATCGTATTTTAGAAAAGAAAAACAGTAAGTCTTTTAATTTTACGAGTCACTTAACCAAATGGATGAACCGCCCTACTCTTGGATCCTACAAGGATTTATCTAGTTCACTAGAAGAACCTGAACGAAATCTATTACTTAAGAAAGTCCAAGAGAGCCTAAATGAGCAACTAGCCTATCCAACAATACAAAACTTATGGATGCAAATTCTCCAATACGAAAAACGTTGGGATGTTGCTATTGACTATTTTTTAAATAATGAACCTCTTCCATTTCAACTAAGTGATGAAAAACAACAGTTACTAGCACAACTTGAAAAACATGTTCCAGATGGGACGATCCCGATCTATCACCAATTTATCGTACGCTTAGTCGAGAAAAAAACACGCTCACACTACACTGAAGCTGTTATATATATGAAAAGGTTAAAGAAATTATATGAATTAATGAATCAACGTGAACGTTTTAAACAATACATCACTCTCTTTAATCAAACATATAAGACGTATCGTGCGTTAATCCAGGAGATGAAAACGATTGATGAGTAATTATAATCCAAATAACGTCCTCATTCATGGTGGATGGTTAGGTGACTTCTTTTTTATTTGGGGTGAACAAAAACAACATAAGAAATATAAAGACTACTTAAATTTCCAATATCCATTTTTATATTCACCATTTGAATTAAAGTTATCTCTTTTTCAAAATGATCCTGATACATTTTATGGGACGTTTGTACAAACGAAAAAAGCATCATTGAAAGCACCCGTTGAAGAGCGAGTGTTTTATAGTGAAATCGGTGAAACTCTCGTTTATCAGGCAAATACAACAGCGACTGAATTCGTATTTCCACTTGAGGGAGTTGTCATTCATAAAAAAGACTTACCCCGCTATGTTGAGCATATGAAAAACTGGGGTAGCTTGCCAAAAATAACCTTGGCTCATGATTTCACCTTTTGGTTAACTGTCTTTTCAACGATACAATCTGAGATTATAAACGGCAATGTAATACTAACACCAACTGGATCTTGGGAATTATCAAAATGGAATTGGGATGATTGGAATGGAACGATGCCTCCTGTCTCTCTTTCTTTAATGGAATCTGGCTTGCACGTTAACCAATCACAGCAAGAAAATTATTCGTTTAAGCAACTAGCAAATGAAATTTGCAAACACTTTATTCAACACTTAATTGCAAGTGATCAAACTGTCCAAAAAGCCTATGAACAGCTTCATGTTTCTAAGCACTACTTATTAAATGAAATGGAACCACCTGCTGACGATAAAACATTTCTTGAAGAACTGGGTGCTATACCAGCTGTACCTTTTCAGACGACTCTAGCCATTGAAGAACCAATACAAAACGAAAATGAAGAAAACTGGACGGTCTTGCTCTTCCTACAAGATCGAAAGGACCCTTCTATTATTGTTTCACTCGAAGATTTACATGGAGGGAATCATCCTTGGAGGACGAATCCGATTACACGGCTTAAAGAGGATATTTCGGAAATCATACAACTCATTCCTGAATTATCTTCCTTATCCATTACGCATCCAACTTCAAAAGTTTCTAAAGATGTTGTGTATAACTTGTTATCTAATCAATATGAACAATTACGTCGTCAAGGTATTGGTGTTGTTGTTCCGAACTGGTTGAAAAAGAGGCCCAATCATTTTCAAACGAATGTTTACGTCAGCGATAAGTCTACTGAATTTTCAAGTTCTAGTGAGTCATTATTCAATTGGCAAAACATCAGTGACTTTAACTTTGAAATTGTCCTTCATGGTGAAAAGTTAACACATGAACAGTTTACGAAACTAGTTGATTTGAAAACCCCTTTTATTAAGTGGAACGGAAAATGGCTCTATTGGGACCCTAAGGAAGCAAAGCATTTAAAGACGTACTTAGATCGAAAAAAAGATAGTGAGACTTCTCTTCTTGAAACGTGGAAATCGTATTTGTTAGACGCTACCGAAGAAAATGAAGCAATATCTGTTTCGATCCAATGGGACGAGAAGCTGTCCAGTGCAATTCATGCAACCTTGAATAAACAAATTCCATCCATACCTACTCCTTCTACTTTAAAAGGAGAACTTAGACCTTATCAAGTCGAAGGAGTGTCATGGTTAGTTCATATGCGAAGTGTCGGATTTGGAGCTTGCTTAGCTGATGATATGGGGCTAGGAAAGTCTATTCAAACGATTGCATATATGTTAGCTGTATTTGAACATCGTGCCACCAGTCGTTCTTCTACACCATTTCTCATCATTTGCCCAACATCACTCATCGGAAACTGGGAAGAGGAATTGAAACGGTTTGCTCCTCACTTATCCGTATTTGTTCACCACGGTGGTGAACGACTTACAGAGAAAGATGTGAAAGAGTGGGAATATGATATTATTATCACTTCCTATGCGCTTGCTTTTCGTGATGATGCGATCTTTACAAGTACAGTATGGAACGGCTTAATTCTTGACGAGGCACAACAAATCAAAAATGTGGAGACGAAACAACGAAAGGCCATTAAACGCATCAAAGCTAAGCATCGAATGGCGCTGACGGGTACACCGATTGAAAACAAACTAAAAGAGCTATGGTCGATCATGGATATGCTAAATGATAAGTATTTAGGAAACTTCCAACAATTTCAGCGAGCTTTTATTAGAGAAATAGAAACCACTTCTCCCAACGAGAAGAAAGTCCAACAGTTACGACTACTGATCTCACCATTTTTATTAAGAAGAAAAAAATCGGACGAAGCTTTAGAACTTCAATTACCCGATAAAACCGAGCAAACGTATATCGTTGGGTTAACTGCTGAACAAGCATCCCTATATCAAGCTGTCGTCAATGAATTACTAACCTTAATAGATGAAAAAAATTCAATCGAACGACGAGCAACGATTTTGAGTAGTATTACGAAACTCAAACAAATTTGTAACCACCCTTCTCAATTTTTAAAAGATTCCGGTCAGCTTCATCATCGGTCGGAGAAATGGGATTTACTGTTCACTCTTGTTGAACAAATTATCGACAACGAAGAAAAAATGTTAATTTTTACACAGTATCGTGAAATGGGTGAATTGTTACAAGATGGATTGTCTGCACAATTTAATCTAAAAGTTCCATTCCTACATGGTGGTTTATCCCGACCTGAACGCGAAAAACTTATTGCAGAATTTAAAACAAAACCAGAAATTCCTATCTTCATCTTATCTTTGCGTGCTGGTGGAGTTGGGTTAAATCTAACAGCAGCAAACCACGTCGTTCACTATGACCGGTGGTGGAATCCAGCAGTCGAAAACCAAGCAACCGATCGGGCCTACCGACTAGGACAAACTGAAAAAGTTACGGTACACAAACTAGTATCAAAAGGAACAATTGAGGAAAAGATCGACAGGCTACTTGCTAAAAAGCAGTCACTTTCTGATGATGTCTTGTCAGTAAATGAAACGAGCCTTTCAGAACTCTCAACGAGTGAACTAAAATCATTGCTTGATTGGAGTGAACCTTCGTGAAAACGACATTACCAGCAACCTTTACTGAATATTGGAGAGGAAAAGGTAATCTTCCAAAAGAAGCCGAACAAAAAGAAATTCGTCCAGAAGAGCTTGGAAGAGAATGGCGCGAGTTAATTGAGGCTATTCAAGTAGCAGCTAAAACAGAATGGCCACTAAATAAAAGCTAGGTGAAATGGTGCGGTCAACTTCTCTTTAATGTGACCGCACTATTTTTAACTAAAATAACGCATTCCTGCGGCACCACCTAGCATCCTAATTCCGATCCCATATCTTTTTCTTATTTATATCTTTTCACTAATAATTTCAGTAATTAAATCCGAAAATAAAAGGATACTGATCGAAATCAGTATCCCTCTATGCATGACAATTAAGAAGCTTTATTTTCTTCAGATTGGGCTTGAGCAGGTGTTTGATTATTTTTACCGATTAATAGGAAGTACAGGACAAGTCCTGCTCCAATTCCCCATGCTGGACCAACAAAAGCAGTAAGCATTCCGATCGCTAGTGCATAACCTCGAGTCGTATTGTCATTAACCATCGACATTGCTACATATGCACACGCAAAACCAGTTAATAGTAAAGTTAAAGATAAGGCAACTGGTAATAACGGTACGATAATTCCAATGATCGGCATTAAAAATCCTAATGGAAGTGCGAACAAGTACCAACTCATTGTCCCTGAAAAAATGGAATCCATCGCTTTTCTTCCCGTTTTGTACCGCTCCATAATGAAGACTTGAATTCCTGTCCACATTGGACCGTGAAGTGGAATAAGTACACCGCCAGTAAACATCTGACCTAGGTTACGAATAGCTAATGCCCAGTGTGTACGAGTGTGATTGACGTCAACTTTTTCATCTGGTCTTACTTTGGAGGCTTCTTTTAAGAGTGTATCTGCAACTAAGAGGTCACCAAATACTAGAACGTAAACCATAATGGAAATCGGGATTGCTGCTAGAATAATGGACCAAGATGGCATTCCCACACCCCATGGTGAAACCGTTGCAAGTAATTCACCAAATTGCGGGATAAAGAAACCCCATTCAATCTTAAACGAAAGCTCTCCTGTCAGTGTTCCGACAATTCCCGCTGCAATGAAGCTGACAAGCATGGCGTTAGACATAACTAAAAGTTTTGCTTTTGTGTTTGGTAGTTTACCAAATGGGATAGAAAACATGAGTACTAATACGACAACCCATGACGTAATTAAGGTAAATGGTAAAGTCTGAACTCGGTCGATTTCCGACATAAAGGCTGCGATCGCTGCCCCAAGAATTATCCCCGCTTTTAATGCGTTAGGTACAAGCTGATTGAACTTTTCCCCCAGACCGGTTATGGCAAAGAAAATGAACAGGAACGAGACGACCAACGTTATCGCAATCATCGCCTGTACGGCTTCAGGTCCCGGTGTAAATCCACCTAAGAATACTAAAACGAGAGGTAAAGCCGGGGTTATCCACCCTGCTGCATACGCATCTCCGAATAAAATTGTCTGTGACCATACCCAGAATAATTGAATCGTTAAAATAGACCAAGCGACTTCAAACGAAATGTCAAAGAAATTCATCATTAAAGGTGCTAAAGCTCCACCTGTTGCTAAAGATAAGAATGCTCCTTGAATAGCTTCCGGCCAAGAGATTGGAGCATGAACTCCTGGTAATCTTAACGTAAAAGGTCCCCACTTAATACCTGGCTGAATACCGCCATATGTACGCTTCTTCCCCATGTTATTCCTCCTAGATTAATAGTATAAGATTGGTTCTACGGTTGGGAAAATTTTTTATTTATTATCCTAATAAGTAAATTTCATTGTACCAATACCAAACTACTTTATAACAGGTATCTATTGACGTAGATCCTTTAATGAAATTTACAATAACCACTACTGGTTTCATAATATTCTGAATTCTAAATTCAAAATAAAATATCTTAGGATAGAAAATAAAAAACTCATTTCCATTACTCCAGTTTTCTATAGCCCTCCCTTCATACGTAAACGCTTTCAAGTAACGGAAACACTTACTGACCAGTTAGTATGTCCTTTTCTAATTAAACTTTAAATTAAATAGCGTATTGTGTCAATGCCTTGTATGAAATTTCTGATAATTCGACAAAAGAATACAAAATCCTTTTGTCTTTTAATTCTTGCCCGACTGCTGAAATCACATTCATAGACGGTCATTGATGTCCCTCTCTTTAGAGACATTTTACCATAAATGAAAAAAAGAAGGGCCGGAACCCCCTCTTTACGTGTTTATTACGTTGTTAATTTGAAGTAATTTCACAACATTGTTTTTTCAGTAAAGTGTTCAGCTTATAGTACTTCTTTTTCCTGCTCATTCTATTATCACATCTTCTTCGACGAGGAATTGTTCTCTAAAGGCCTCACTGCCATTGACCGTCATAATCGGTAGTTCACCGAGTACACGATAACGACCAGGAGGGACTCTCTCTCCATTCACCATTAAATCCCATTCATCCGTAAATGTCATTGTTTCATTTGGTCCCAAGTTTTTTTGTACAATGGCTTGAGTAAACATCATTCCTTCTGAATATTTATAAACCACTTCACTTTTTTCATTGACAACGATAAAATCAAACAGCTGCCCTGTCGGAAACTCTAATGTCACTGTTTCATTACCTTTATTTGTGAGTGATAATGTAAAGGCTAATTTATCTTCTTCTTTATCGACTTTTAATGAAGTTGCTAGTGTACTCACTTCTTTTCCCCCTTGTTCTCCTTCACTAATCGTTTCCGTTACTTCATCAGACGTACCACAGCCGACTAAGCCTACCATCATGATTAACCATATGCAAAGGATTTTTTTCATATTCAACACCCTTTCTAACCTTCTTTTCTAAATAAACCGAATATGCCTGCAGTTTCAACAATGTTTGTAAATGCACTTGGATCTACTTGTTGTATTACTTTCTTTAACTCATATAGTTCATATCTCGTAATGACAATCATTAACATCTCTTTTTCTTCTTGTGAATACCCACCTTTAGCAGGCAATCGTGTAATACCTCTTGTGATTTGGTTATGTATAGCTTCTTTTAGTTTATCAGCATTTTTTGTAATAATAAATGCAGTCAGCTTTACATGACGTGTATATATCGCATCTATGACACGTGAACTTACGTATAAGGTAACTAGGGTATACAGTGCTCTTTCCCAGTCAAATAATAACCCTGACGTTACGACAATAAGAGCATTTAATACGAAAAAGTAAATACCTACGGGACGATCACTCTTACGGGATAAAATAAGAGCAATGATATCCAAACCACCTGAAGAAGCTCCAACTTTTAAGGTAACGCCTGCACCAAGAGCGAGTATCACCCCTCCAAAAACTGCATTTAAGAGGAGGTCTGAAGAAATTTCAATAATAGGAATGATTTCTAGAAAAAACGTCGTAAGAACTACATTAATAAAACTATAGAGTGTAAAAGCTTTTCCAATCTTGATCCACCCTAAGACCGCTACTGGTATGTTTAAGAGTAATAATAGGATCCCCGTTGATAATGGGACGACAGTTGCGATAAGCTGGGCTACCCCTGTGAAACCGCTAGCGAATACATTGGCGGGAATTAAAAAGACGTTTAACGCTATTGCGATTAGAACTGCACCAACGACATTTACTATTAATTGTTTTGCAATTTCCATTCATTCACCTACTTCTAAGTGCTACTTGTAGTTTTAACTTATACTGTATAGATTAAACACTAAACAAAGACAAAGCCCACCGAAAATCAGCGAGCTTTGTCCTTTGTACGTAACATTTGCAAGTCAAGCCACTCAACTAATGATAATATTCCTTCTCTAGAAACTTTATGATCAGCTAATGAATCGCTCATAAATGTTACGTTCCTTTCCTTTTCTGGTAATGTCTGTTGTGCTTTCACAATAAATTGTTTTGTCATTGAATATGGGACAACATCATCCTTCTCCCCGTGCCAAATGAACAATGGTTTATGCTGGATTTTATGTAATTGCTTACTCAGATCAAAATGGGTTAATACCTTCATTTTCTCTTCAATTTGACTTAATAATCGATCACTTACTTTATTTTGTTTTTCTAGCAAGCTCATATGCGTCTTTGCAAGTTCTTCATAGTTAGGACAGCCCATCAAAGAAACTCCAGCCCCGATCCAATCATATTGCGTTAACGCACCGAATGTTACAATTCCTCCCATAGATGTACCTGCTAGAGCGATTTTTCCACTCTTAATGAGATCTCTTTTTTCAAGTTCTTTTTTTATTTCACCAATTTCTTGAATACTTTGTAGAACAATATCCCAAAATTGTAATTCTCTTTGCTCAAACGGAATATTACTTTCACGTTCGCCATGATGCATCGCATCGGGTAGTACAACTCGAAAGCCTTTTTCAGCTAATAGATACGCATAGTGAAGGTTATGTTCTTTTGCACTGGTATAACCATGCTCAAATAAAACAAGTGGTAAGTTGTGGTGAAAGTTTTCAGCTTTAGCTACATGTAATGTTGGAATTGAAGCTATTGTTTCATGAACAATTGAGAACATAATAACCTCCATGAATGGAATTGTGGATTACATATTTGTTATTTATATTTTATCGTATATCCATCATAAGGAGAAACAAAAAGAGCTGAAATCTTTCAGCTCTAGTTATTTTGAGAAAGCTTTTTCTTTTTATAATCATCAACTTCTTCATTGTACCGCTGCACGGCATACAAAGCTCCCTCACTAACCATCGTGTTATCATTTACGTCATAAGGGTCTGGATGTCCGGCATTTTTATCAATCTCAATTGAGTTTGAAGAACGACTTGTACGCAGCTTATTTTTAACCTTGTTGCGTTTACTTTTATCGTTTAAGGCGTAAATGACAGTCCCTAGTGCTCCTGCCGCTACTGCTGTGGTCATAACTTTTCCAATCATTTATTATCCCTCCTAGTGAGTTATTACTTATCTAATACCCACATGAAGAATCGTTAAACATCCGGATGATTTCATATGGCATGGATACAATAAAAAAGAATCAACAATGAGGGAGTGAATCAAATGTCTGTAACAAAAGATGATGATAAAAAGAAAAAAGATAACAATGCCAAACTTCAGCAAAAGAACAGCCTTCGTGAGAAGAATGCTGCGCACGGTAAAAGACAATATTCAAAAAAGACAGATCACCTGTAAACAAATATAAAAAAGAAAGGACGACCCAATGTGTCATCCTTTCTTTTTTGTCATTTTAATTTCTAAGTAAGGAGTAACAAGGTTTTAGTAAAAACCCTTATTTATAAAGCTCCTTTACATCTGCGACAACTCGTTCCATCCCTGTTGCAAGCTCACCTTGCCAAGCAAGCATACCACCTGCATAGTTAGATACCTTCTCAAACCCGCGATCTTTGAAAAACAGCGCTACATTTTGACTTCTATTACCACTACGGCAAACGAAAAGATACTCTTTATCCTTGTCAAACTCTTCTATTAAAGCTGGTAAGTTATGCATTGGAATGAGAGGAATATTTGCAATATGTCCTTCAACATATTCATCGGGTTCACGAACATCAATAACGATTGGTTCTGACTTTCCCTCATTTATAATTTCCTGCAGTTCATTAAATTCAACTTGTTTAATACCATCGACTTCGTATGACATGAAATCACCTCACCGTTAGAATTAGATAATTTTACCACGTTGCATCTCTTTACTCAATCGGATACCTTTTCAGCTTCCATAATCGGTAAGTATGACTGACAATCACTTTTCCGACTGCGTAGGTTGGTACAGCTAATATCAACCCTAATAACCCAGCAAAACGACTAGCTACTAACAAAAGTAATATAATCGTTAATGGATGAACGGACAATTTTCTTCCCATAACTTGTGGTGAGATTAAATTACTTTCTACTTGTTGAACAATAACAATAACGATAATGACAAGCAATACCATTAATGGAGAATGAAAAATGGCTACGATTACACTCGGTATTGTTCCGATCCAAGGACCTACAAACGGAATAACATTGGTGAACATGGCGACTAATGCTAACACAAGCGGATAATCAATACCGATAATGAGAAAACCAATATAACATAACACCCCAACACAAATACTAACAATAATTTGTCCTTGTATATAAGAACTTAAGGCCGTGTCCATATCACTTAAAATGTGTCGCCCTTCCTGTTGTTGCTTCGTAGGTAATAAGCGTAACACTTGCTGTGGTGCCTTCTCTCCTTCTTTTAACATATAGAACAGCACAAACGGTATGATAATCATAATAATAAGGATGTTCGTGATAAATCCGATAAAAGAAGCGACATTTGTCCCAATAGCTGAAACAATGTCATTTAAGTATTCAGCCAACCTTGATGTTAATTCTTCTACCGTATAATTTTCATTTTGCTGAAACCTTGCAACCCATTCATTTTCTTGTAAAAGAATAAGGAGATCTCGAATTTCGTTAACAAATAAAGGCATATTTCGTACTAAACTGTTAAACTGACGCTGTAATTCAGGTCCAATTAATAATACGAGTATTGTGACAATAGAGATTGCACTTAAATATAAAATTAAAATTGAAATTCCCCTTGGTATCCATCTCGACAACAGATTGACAAACGGACGAGACAAATAATATAACACTCCTGCAATAATAATCGGTGCAAATAATGTCTGAACAAGAACCACAATCGGTCTAAAAATAAATTGTACTTTGGACCCCAAAAAGATGATTAAAAAAACTAGAATAACTCCATAACAAAAATAGAAAAATTTGCCACGAGGCATATTCTCACCCCATATGTAAAATAGTGCTAACAACACCCATTATATCACTTAATCGGATGGATTTAGCAACTTACTATTATAATTCACTTTATAAAATTAATTTAAACTACATTTAACAGTGGGCAATAAGTATGTTTCATACCATCTTTTACCGGGTAACAAGTTTAGTAAACCTTTAAAGAATTTGGAGGGATACTGATGAATAAAAATGTAGATGTACAAAAGAAGAACATTGAAAAAAAAGAAAATTCTAGTATGGTTGTAGCAACTTTTATTAAATACTTTGCCTATATTGTTATCTTCTTTGGGTTTCTTTGGTTTCTTGTTCAATTCGTACTTCCTCTTTTTCAAAACTAGTAGAATACAACACTGGTGTAAGCTCCACTCTAGTAGGGCATACAAGAGACTATACACCAAAACTTTTGGATTTGTTCGTTTAAAAGGATTGAATTTTATCCCCTATATTGTAAAATAGAGAAAAATTGGCTTTATTTCATCTACTAATAAAGTCAACGTATCAGAAGTAGTAAACAATCATTGACTCTATCTACTTCTACTATATAGGGGGAACTATATGAAAAAAACATTACAATTATTGCTTGTATCCATCCTTACTGCTCTCGTTTTAACAGCTTGTGGACAAGGAGAAAGTCCGGTTGAGCCTGAAGAAAGTGGCAGTGGAATTGACTCAGATCACAATGAAGAACTAATTGAACAAGAAGAAATAGCTGCTGAAGAAGAAGTTGTTGAACCCGTTACAGAAGATCTGGAAACAAAAGATGAGGAAACTACAGAAGTAGTAACTGAAGATACGATCCATTCTGTTGAATTATATTTTGCTGATACTCAAGTTGAGGAAATGTATAAAGTAGAGACGACAGTTGAAGCTGCAAAAGACGAAGTTTCTGTTAAAACGCTAGAAGCATGGATTGCTGGCCCTTCGAACCAGGAGCTAGTCTCATTAATACCATCTAACGTTAAAGTAGATTATGTGACAGAAATTGACGGGGTCGCTCACGTTTCATTTTCAAAAGAATTTCTTGAGACCAATGTAGGGTCAGGTCCTGAACAAATGTTACTTCAGCAAGTAGCACTTCTTATGAAGCAATTTGGCTATAATGAAACACAAATATTAATCGAAGGTGAAATTAGAGAGATGTTATTTGGACATATTGATACAAATGTCCCAATTCAAGCTATGGATCCGAACCAAATTGAGAAATTAACTGAATAATGACTTTTAAAATACGGTAGGATAATTTCTACCGTATTTTTTATGTATTTAAATTTGGAACACACTAAGTCTATAGTTAATGCCTGTATTATACTGAAACAAGGCATTTTTCACTAATAAACTATAATTTTCTAAAAATTCCTTAAATTTAGTAATTCTAAAGAAATTTGACAGAATACCATTCATATATATATATTATTAATGATTTGCTAAATATTATAAAAGGGGGCTTTTCTATGATGCAAATGAAAAAAATGCTATTTCTATTTGTGACTCTGTTAGCCATGTTAGTTTTTGCAGCATGTGGAACAGCAGACGAAGGTGGAGAAGGAGCTGGAGAAGGTGCAGCTGAAGATGCACCAGAAGTTACAGAAGACTTCAGAACAGATTTACAACTAGGAACAGGTAGTACAGGTGGTACATACTATCCACTTGGTACTGAAATCGCAACCGTACTAAATGCGAATGTTGATGTTGAAGGGTTTAATGCAAGTGCGATTGAAACAGGAGCTAGTGTTGATAACTTAGCTCGTATCGCTCGAGGAGAAATCCAACTTGGAATGACAGTTCACCTTCCAGCACTTGATGCTTTAAATGGTCAAGGTGAATTTGAAGGTATGAACGTTGAAAACTTCGGTTTCATGGGACACATCTATCCTGAAGTAATGCAAATTATTACTGTGGATGGAACTGGTATTGATTCAATCGCAGACTTAGCAGGAAAACGTGTTGCAATTGGACCTCCTGGTAGTGGTACACAAGCAGCAGCTAAAGCCATTCTTGCAGCTTACGGTATTGAAGATGGAGACTATAACTCTTTTGAAGAAGGTTTTGGTGATGCGAGAGATCGTCTACAAAACGGACAAATTGATGCATCATTCGGACTTTTAGGATTACCTGCAGGAAGTGTTACAGAATTAGCATTACAACGTGATGTTAAAATTCTTTCAATTGACGATGAGCAACTAGCTCAAATTGAAGCTGACAGCGGCTACTTAGGATATGAAATCCCTGCTGATGCTTATGAGTTCTTAAATGAGCCTGTACAAACTGTCACAGCTTATGCTGTATTAGTTGGTTCGACTTCGCAAATTAGCGAGGAACTAGGCTATGAAATTACAAAAGCATTATTTGAAAATGCTGGAAACATCACACATGAGCAAGGAAGACACTTAACAAAAGAAAATGCATTAAATGGAGCTGAAGGTTTACCACTTCACCCAGGGACTGAGCGTTATTTTGAAGAAGCTGGGTTAAACTAATAACAAATGCCCTAGAAGAGGATGACACAAATTAATCAGTGTCATCCTCCTTCTTGGCTCTATATCTTTATTAATACTTATAATAATTTAAGGAAACTACTAAGAAAAGTTTCACTTTATCTCTTTACTCGACAATATAATTTATGAAATTCTCGACGAAAAGGCAGGAAGCGTTCCTACCCTTCCGTCGAGAAATTTATTTATAAGGTGGTGACTTCCTTGGCAGAAAATAACAATAAAGAGTTGGAGAAAGAACAAGAACTTTTGGCTAAATATGATAAAGAATCAGCCTATAGGCAAGCTCTTGGCAAATGGGGATGGATTGTTGCAGTTATTGCCATTTCAATGACCTTCTTCCATTTATATACTGCCTTCGTTGGTCCTTATCGTTCGATGATCCAAGGAGCTATTCATGTTGGTGCGGGTCTTGCACTTATCTTTCTTCTTTACCCTGTAAAACGTACATTAATTCAACGACCTGGGGTTGCTTGGTACGATATTGTCCTTGCAGGACTGGCCTTGTACGTAAACTTTTATCTCGTATGGAACTACGAGCGCTTAACAACTCGGGCAATTGTCTTTGGTTTTGAAACAATTGACATTATCGTTGCTACACTAGGGATTGTATTAGTCCTTGAAGCAACTAGGCGTGCAGTTGGGTTACCAATTGTCATTATTGCTTCAGCAGCACTTGCTTACGGTGTATGGGGACAGGGAATTCCTCATTTTGGCCACGCAGGATTTGATTGGTCTGTTTTATCAGTAAGAATGTATTTTAGTTCAAGTGCTATTTTCGGTACTCCGATACAAATTTCATCAACATACATCTTTTTATTCTTGTTTTTCGGAGTCATGCTTGTTCATACAGGGATTGGAAAATTCTTTAATGATTTAGCATTTAGAGCAACAGGGAAGTATACTGGGGGAACAGGTAAAGCTGCGGTAACGGCCAGTGCACTACAAGGGATGGTTACTGGAAGTAGTGTTGCCAATACAGTTGCCTCTGGTTCATTTACAATCCCGATGATGAAGCGTGCCGGTTTTAGACCAGAGTTTGCCGCTGCTTCAGAAGCTAGTGCTTCTACAGGTGGGCAAATCATGCCACCAATTATGGGAGCAGCCGCGTTTATTATGGCTGAATATACAGGTACGCCGTATAGTCAAATTATTATAATTGCAATTATCCCAGCACTTTTATATTTCTCTGGTGTTATGATGGGTGTTCACTTTGAAGCCAAAAAACACAATATTTTAGGATTACCTAAAGACCAACTTCCTTCTGTTAAAGGTTTATTAAAGAAGCTAGATTTGATATTACCGCTAGTCGCCATTATCGGTATTTTATTAGCCGGCTATACGCCAACGTTTGCCGGACTTGCTGGTATTGCTACCGCTTTTGTTGTTAGCTTTTTCCGCAAAGATACTCGACTTGGCTTCTGGAAAATACTATACGTATTAGAACAAGGTGCTCGCGTCGCCCTTCCTGTAATTGCAGCCTGTGCCAGTGCGGGTATCGTCGTTGGTATCGTAACAATGACTGGACTTGGTGGTAAAATAGCTGGAGGTATTTTAGACCTTGCAGGTGGTTCATTTTTCTTACTACTATTCTTTACGATGTTAGCTTGTATTTTACTTGGAATGGGCCTTCCAACCACAGCTAACTACGTAGTAACGGCATCGATGGCTGCGCCTGCTCTAATCATGTTTGGAGTACCAGATATTGCTGCCCATATGTTTGTTTTTTACTTCGGAATCGTTGCTGATATTACACCTCCAGTTTGTCTAGCCGCCTATGCTGGAGCCGGTATTGCCAGGGCGAATCCAATGAAGTCAGGGGTTACCGCCTTAAAGCTAGCTATAGCGGCGTTTATCATACCTTATGCCTTTGTTTATAATCCTGTCCTCGTCTTACAAGATGCTACATTTGCGACATTACTGCCGCCATTAGTGACCGCTTTTGTTGGGATGATGGCCATTAGTGCCGGTATGATGAATTACTATATAACAAATCCAAAGTTAATTGAAAGAATAGCACTATTTGTTGCTGGAATTATGCTTATCTACCCTGGGAACTTAATGGTTTCATTCGGTGGTATAGGACTTCTCGTTGTAATTACTGTTGTCCAAACAATTCGCAAGAAAGCAACAGTTACGAATACTCAATCATAAATAAGAAAAGCGCAAGGTGCCCTGTTTAGCGACGTTCGGACTGGAGCCCACCGTATGAGATATAGGAAACACGGTGATCGCTAGTGAGCCGATGTTGACTTCTCGTAAGGAGGAGGGCGAAGTCTCGCTAGTCGCTGGGCGCTGAAGCTAGACAAAAAAAAGCGCAAGGTGCCTGCTTATCGGCGACAAGCGCTTCGGTCCAGCAATTAGTGTCTCTCCCTTTAGACACGTTTGCTGGACCGAAGCGACCTCGAGCCGATGGCACCTGAAGCTGGACATCTTCGAATTTTATACTTTCTTATCTCTTCATGAAAAAGAGGCTGTTTAAAAAGTACTGTATATTCGTAGCACAGTAACTTTTTAGCAGCCTCTTCATTATTCATCATAAAACACATCGAAGTTATCCCATAGCTCTTCTAGTTGATTTAAACGTTTTTCAACCTTTTCGTGATCTGAACGTGTGACAGCAGTGATTAGTGCACTTATAACACTGAATGGGGCGGAAAATGAGTCTATAAATGAATTGATTTCTGTTGCTGTAATAAGTGTTATATCACCATAAGGTACAAGCGGCGACATCAGGTGGTCTGTAATTACGAGAGTTTTGGCCTCTCGTTGCTTAACATACTTGAGTGCCTCGACCGTTCGTTTTGTATAGCGGGAAAAGCCAAAACCGATGACTAAATCATCTTTTTTTATGTCTAATAAATGTTCACTCATTCCATCAGATTGGCTGATCATTTCTGTATTTTGTAAGATAAGGTCCAAGTAAAATTGTAGAAACATTCCTAAACTCGTTGCACTTCTATAGGCAATAATATAAATTCGATTGGCTTTTTTGATTTCTTGTACAGCTTGCTCAAAATTTTCAGGACTGATCTGATGTAATGTATTCTTAAGATTCTGTATATCGTCGGATAACACTTCTTTTAGAGAATTTTCAGGTGCATCTTTTTCATCCGTCGTTTTCATAAACACTTCAGCTGATGTCCATTTCCTTTTTAATGCATCTTGTAAATGTCGCTGAAAATCTGGGTAACCTTTGTAGTTAATAAAAACAGCAAAGCGAATAACGGTTGCTTCACCCACCCCAACGTTTTTAGCTAATTTAGAAGCTGTTAGAAACGGCGCAGTTTCAGTATTATTAATAATGTAATTTGCGATCTTTTTTTGAGATTTACTCATATTGCCGAGATTATCTACAATTCTTTGGTATACATCACTTTGAAGCATAAAACCTCATCCCTTTGAGTATCGACGCCCTCCGTACAACCTTTTCAGTACTTTTTCATAAGCAGATATTGTCATCTCTACTTCCTTCAGTGTATGAGCAGTTGACATACTATAGCGATTTAATGGTTTCGTATAAATCCCTTCCGCTAATAAATATAAATCGATCTCTTTTCTTGTCGCTAGATCGGTTTTTTGAAGGTCCCGATAATTTAGAATTTTATCTTTCTCAGTCAATATTACACTAAATATTGACCCAGTGCCAACCGCCTTCATTGGAATATTATAGGATTTGAATAACCTTTCTAATCTTATTTTTAATTCATCGGTTAGCGAAATTACACGATCCATTTCTTTTTCTAAGATTTCGATCGTTCTTAGCCCTGCTGCTAAAATGGTTGGATGACCATTATACGTTCCACTATGAAATAGAACCTCTTTAGCTGAAGAGTTTTTACTTTGGCTCGTATCGAAAACATCGGCCGCAATCGTTGGAGCGCTTTCCATCATAATTTCCTTCTTTCCGCCGACAATACCAATTGGATATCCCCCACCGACAACTTTTCCTAACGTAGTTAAATCAGGCTTTACATTAAACAACTGTTGTGCACCACCAAGTGCTAGTCGGTAACCTGTTTTAACCTCATCAAATATTAATACAATCCCTAATTGTTCGGTTAGATTTCTAAGTTGATGTACAAAATCATTTTCTGCCAAAATAAAACCGCCTTGAGCAGGTTCCAAAACGAGTGCACCTATTTCATCCTTATTTTCCCTTAAGATCTTTTCACATGCTTTAAAATCATTAAATGGAAGAATGATTGTATTTGTTTGATGAAAGGTATCCATCCCTTTTGACTCCATAACTGCCTTTGGGTTCATAGCGTCTCCTGCATCCTTTAGATCCGGATTTACACTTAATAAAACTTGGTCATAACCACCGTGATAGTGCCCTTCAAATTTTGCTATTTTTTTCTTTCCTGTATATGCTGCAGCAAGTCGTAAGGCAAGTTGTGTAGCTTCAGTCCCTGAATTGGTATAACGTAATAATTCAATACTTGGATAGTGTTCTTTGATTTTCTTCCCCATCGTTATTTCAAGTCCGTGTGGAGTCCCAAACAGATTGGTTCCATCTTTATCTAATTGTTCAACAACAGCTTCTTTAATTCTTATGTCACCATGTCCGAGCATAAGTGCCCCGTAAGATAGTAAATAGTCAATATATACATTACCGTCTAAATCAGTAACATATGCACCATTTGCCTTTTCCATCACGATTGGATAAGGTGCAAAATACTTAATGTTAGCAGTCACTCCTCCTGGCATTACCTCTTTGGACTGCTCAAAAAACTCATAAGACTTTTTTGTCCTCTTTGACAGCGCTACAATCGGATGGTGATCAACTCTTCTAATAGCCAAGGTATTTTCCCCCAAACTAAATTTTCACTTCATGTCTTAAGAAATATGAAGGGTACAATTCATGATATACTACTTTAAAATCATGAATTATTTTATTCATTTGTATATATTATGAAATAAAAACTTCAAAAATGAATATTCCTACTACATTTGGGCCTGTAATTTAGCCTATTTTAACTTGTTTAATTACAGTTCTTACCTATCCAATCCAACTCAGTGTATGAAATTTTACATTCATCTATCTTTTTTTTGCGATGTCAACCTTCATTAGAAGCATTAACTGTATACTATTTGAATTAAATCCTTCATTTTATTTATATCTCTAATCATTTCTTTCTTTTTTGACGTATTTCTACTACCCTTGCTATAATATTGCTAGAATACTAATATTGGAGGTCGATAGTTGTGGCTCAGCCGAAGTACATTATGAACATTGACAAACTTGAGCAAATTCCAAAAGAGGAAAGAGAAAAACTGAAGCAAATCACTGATAAGTTTGTCTTTAGGGTTAACGAGTACTACTTAAGTTTAATTGATTGGAATAATCCGAACGATCCTATACGGAAGTTGGTCATACCGAACGAGAACGAATTAGATGAGTATGGGCGCTGGGATGCTTCCGATGAAGACACCAACTACGCAGTTCCTGGGTGTCAGCATAAGTATAAAACAACAGCATTACTTATCTGTTCAGAGGTTTGCGGAGCGTATTGCCGATATTGTTTCCGTAAACGTTTATTCCGTAACGATGTTAAAGAAGCGATGTCTGATGTAGATCCTGGTTTAGAATACATTGCCAATACACCAGAGATTAATAATGTTCTACTTACTGGTGGAGATCCATTAATTCTTGCAACTAAAAAACTTCGTTATATTCTAGAAAAACTACGTGCAATCGATCACGTTAAAATTATCCGTATCGGTTCTAAGTTACCTGTATTTAACCCGATGCGTATTTACGAAGATGAAGAATTACTTAATTTAATTCGCGAATTCTCAACACCAGAAAAACGAATTTATATTATGGCACATATTAACCACCCCGTAGAAATTACTGATGAAGCGAGAAAAGGATTCCAAGCTCTTCATGATGCTGGTGCCATTGTGGTCAACCAAACTCCAGTATTAAGAGGAATTAACGATGACCCAGTCGTTTTAGGTGAATTACTAGATAAACTATCTTGGGCTGGTGTAACACCGTACTATTTCTTTGTAAACCGCCCAGTTGCTGGAAACAAAGATTTCGTATTATCACTAGAAGAAGTTTATAATATCGTTGAAGGCGCGAAAGCTCGCACATCTGGTTTAGGTAAACGAGTTCGCTTATCAATGAGTCATACATCTGGTAAAATTGAAATTTTAGCGATTGAAAATGGAAAAGCCTATTTAAAATATCACCAGTCACGTGATAATGAATACGGTAAATTTATGGTGCTAGACTGTCCTAAGGATGCTGCTTGGTTTGATGATCTACCTGGAAACGAGCAGTATTGGACTAAGCCAACAAAGAGAACGGATAAAGTTATTTCTGTTAATGAACTCCCCGATGTTCCAACAGGAAAAAAGAGTAAAGAACTCGTTAAGTAAGCCAAAAAGGCTGACAAAAACTGTCAGCCTTTTTGGCTTTTTCTAAGATTTTTTTACTATTCGACAAAAGAAGAAAATGATAGAATAGAACTATCCTTATTTTGAGAGGTGTGTTATGAAACTTCCGACTTATTCAATTCTATTTATTTTGATATTAACCCTGAGTGGGTGTAACCTGGGTAATCAAACGAATGCTTCTAAATCAACGGCCTCTCCTTCACATTTCGAAAACCAACATCTCTCGGTAACATATGCTGGCCACTCTAGTACCCTTTTAAATGATGAAAATGGGTTCTATCTATCTTTTGAAATTATTCCGATTGGTTCGTATCCAATTGATGAAAGTCATTTTTCATTTGCTCTACAACGAGTCATTGAGGATGATATAGGGAATGAATATGAAAGTGTTAAAACAGAAGTTATATCGACCAACGACGATGGAGAACCTCTTCCTGAAAATAAAGTTTATTTCAAACAATACTTCCAACCCGAATTAGACAAAGATAGTAAGGACTTGTCAGTGATGTTCTATGCTAAACCTCTTTATCATCGCCAGTCTGTCCTATTCGAAAATTTGAACCATGACAGTGACAATAAGATGTTAAACGATTTAAACATAGCTAAAGTTCAAACGGATGGTAAGAAATTAACTCTCTATATAGAAGATGTACATCAAATTCAAGGTCTGGAAACAACTATGATTCATTCAGGTGAAGAAGTCTACCCTGTATTCACTTCTACAGAAATAGGTAAATTCAATTATTCTTTAATAGCAAATTATGAATTTGCTATGGAAATTCCTGACCCATTCACATTAAATATAAAAAGACATCGTCTCGAAGATCAACTTTGGGATTTTCCAATTACGATCACATTAAAATAGGCTAAATCCTTAGTGAGCGCCTTCCTACCTTTGGAGAATGAATTCCAAAAGGTAGGGGTCTGACATCTGGACTTAGCCTTTTTGTTTTACCGTCATTGAATTGTATTTTTTAAGACACCTAATTCATCCACTCGAACTTCAATTTGATCACCAGACTTCAAATACTTAGGTGGCTTAAATCCACTTCCTACCCCTGATGGAGTACCAGTTGCAATAATATCACCAGGCTCCAACGTCATTCCTTGGGAAATAACCGAAAGAATTGTCGGAATAGAGAATATCATCTGTTCTATACTTCCTTTTTGTCTCAATTCTCCATTTACTTTTGTTTCTATTTCTAGCACACTGTCCTTTACTAAACTAGTGTGAGTGATCCATGGACCCATAGGACACGTCGTATCTAAACTTTTTCCCAAAAAGAATTGTTTATGCTTCTTTTGAAGATCTCTTGCAGTAATATCGTTAAGAAGTGTATAACCAAATATGTAATCAAACGCTTCTTCTTCTTTTATAGCAGTACCTTTCTTTCCAATGATGATGGCAATTTCTCCTTCATAATCCAATTGACTCGTTATATGTGCATGATTGAGGACTGTTTCTTCTGTACCAATCACAGTAGTTGGGGCTTTCGTAAACATTAATAAATGTTCTGGGATATCAGCAACACTTCCCATTTCGATCGCATGCGCTGCATAATTTTTACCGACGCAAAATATATTTTTTCTTGGTCTCGGTATTGGGGCTAATAACTTTAGTTCAGGTTCATTTAAGAAGAAAGAGTAGTTCTCGATGTTTCTTGCTTCAAGCCAATCCATACTTACTGTAACTTCATGAATAAAAGTTTCTCCTTGGTCAATCGCTTCTAGTAACGAACTTGGAATGTTGACATTATTTCCTTTTTCATTAAAGACTTTTTCAAGATCAATCACTCTCGTTTGATCCTCATTTAGCATGCCTATCCTTTGTTCCCCTTTATATTCGAATGTAACAAACCTCACCGTACACACCTACCTTATAAATAGTTTATAGCTCTTAATCATTAGGCCTTACACTTACCATATAAAAAGAGAGCCGACCCCAAAGTGTCTGCGCTCCCTAAGAATGAAATCTAAATTAATACATCATGCACTTATCCGAGAACAGCTCTATCGCTTGCCATTTGCTCTCCACGTATACGTTGAAACTCATTTAACAGCTTTTCAATCGTTAAATTTTGTTTATCTTCTCCTTGCACATCAAAGATAATTTGTCCTTTATCCATCATAATGAGTCGATTCCCTAAATCTAAAGCTTGCTGCATATTATGGGTAACCATTAAAGTAGTTAGATTAAAATTACGAACAATCTCCCCTGTCAGACGGGTAATAAGTTCAGCTCTTGAAGGATCAAGTGCAGCGGTGTGTTCATCTAACAAGAGGATTTTCGGTTCAGTAAACGTAGCCATTAAAAGAGACAATGCTTGGCGCTCTCCACCAGACAACAATCCTACCTTTGCTGTAAAGCGATCTTCTAAGCCTAAATTTAACGTTGCTAAATACTCCCGAAACATGTCTTTTCTTTTTTTCGTTACACCAAATCGAAGCGTTCTTTTTTTATTACGTGAATAGGCCATTGCTAAATTTTCTTGTATAGTCATCGTCGGCGCCGTTCCTGCCATAGGGTCTTGGAAGACACGGCCAATTAATGTAGAACGTTTGTATTCAGGTAGATGTGTAACAGCTTTACCGTCAATAACAACGTCACCAACATCTGGGGATAGTGTTCCAGAAATCGTATTCATTAAAGTTGACTTTCCAGCTCCATTACTGCCGATAACCGTAATAAAGTCTCCTGAATTTAATTCTAGATTAATATTTTGTAAAGCTTTTTTTTCATCCAGCGTACCTTCGTTAAAGGTAATGCTAATGTTATTAAGATGCAACATTTCCATTCCCCCCTATCTGTGAAAGTTCGGCTCGCTTCTTTAAGCGTCGCCGTTTTTCTTTTCGAGCAGCGAGTATTTTCGGGGTAACGAGTGCCGCAACTACAATAACGGCCGTAATTAATTTCATATCTCCCGTCTCTAAGAACTCGACTCTTAATGCTAGTGTTAATACGATTCGATAGATGATGGCTCCACCTATGACCGCTAACGTTGTCCGAGCAATCGTCTTCGTTCCGAATAAAGCTTCACCTATAATTACGGATGCAAGTCCTATAATAATCATCCCAATACCCATTCCAACATCGGCAAAGCCGCCATATTGGGCAATTAAAGCTCCAGATAAAGCAACTAGACCATTTGAAATACCTAAACCTAAAATGATTAAATAGTCGGTATTGGCTGAGAAACTGCGAATCATTCGTTTGTTATCACCTGTTGCTCTAAGTGCTAAACCAACTTCTGTCTTTAAGAATAGGTCCAATAATACTTTTACTGTTAATGTAACGATAAGGGCAAAGAATACAACTGCCCATGTACGTGGAAGCTGTGGTACGCCTAAAAACGTTATAATGCCATTAAAAAACTGGTCAAATCCGAGATTTTGCCAAAATGCAGTTAGCTGTTTGACAAGTGTCGTTTCATTTAACAATGGTAAATTCGGTCGCCCCATAATTCTTAAATTAATGGAATAAAGAGCGATCATCATTAAAATACCGGACAGCAACGGATTAATTTTTCCTTTCGTATGAAGAATCCCTGTGACACAACCAGCAATAAACCCTGCTATAACAGCGACTACTGTTGCAATGATTGGAGAATACCCATTGATAATCATCATCGCAGCAACTGCTGCTCCTGTCACAAAGCTCCCGTCTACAGTCAGGTCGGGGAAATCAAGGATGCGAAAGGTGAGGTAGACCCCTAGTGCCATAAGTGCATAAATGATTCCAGATTCAATTGAGCCAAAAATTGAGATAAACATGGTGACCTCTTCCTCTCTAACTATAATATCTTCTCTAGTAACGTGACTGACTCAAGCTAATCTATAGCAGATTTCGTCTTGAGCCAGTCCCGCCCTTATAAGAGGTTGTTCAAAAAGTCTGGGGGAAATATCTGTCGATAGAAGATCTTCGACTAAGAGCCCCACGTCCTGTGGGAACGTCGAAGTCACCACATCCTGTGGCAGCTCGTCAGCTTTCTCTTCCGCTCTTCACGTATTAACACCATACGCTCCAGTGCTTGGAGACCGCGCTTCCTCGAACTTCTCGGATCTTTTTGTCTTCCTTTTTGAACACACACTATTTCTATTTTTTTATTAATTATTAATTACTTCAGCAATTTCATCCCATTGATCGTTCCACTCAACACCTTGTTCTTCTGCAGCTTGTTTATTGATAAGCAGTGTAAGCTCTGGTGGAATTTCTACGTTAATTTCTGAAGGCACTTTTTCCCCATTTAGAATTTGTACAGCCATCTCACCTGCACGGTAACCGATAGAGAAGAAATCAACTCCATACGTTGCAAATCCGCCGCCTTCTAATGATTCTGGGTCCCCAACAATTAACGGAATATCGTAATCATTTGCTACTCCTACTAAAGCACCTAGACCTTGAACGACTGTATTATCTGTCGTCATTAAGAATACATCTACACGATCAGCTAAAGAACGTGCTGCCTCAGCTACTACTGCTGAAGAATCAACACTTCGCTCTACTAAAGTGAGGCTCGTACCTTCCATAGCTGCTTTTACTGATTCTAATTGTGCGATTGAGTTTTGTTCACCAGAATCAATGATGATACCTACTGTTGCCCCTTCAAAATTTTCTTCAATAAATTGTACAGTCTTTTCTGTAAATTCAGGGTGTAAATCGATAACACCTGTAATGTTTTCACCAGGCTCGTCTAGTGCAGTTACTAATCCTGCTGAAACTGGATCTGAAACAGAAGCAAATACGATAGGAATTTCGTTAGTAGCATTTAATGCACCTAATGTACTAACTGTTGAGTTTGTAAAGATTAAATCTACATTATTTGCAACAAAGTTATTTGCAATTGTATGAACGTTATTTTGATCACCTTGTGCACTTTGGAAATCATAGGATACGGAAAGCCCAGCATCTTCTAGCGCTTTTTGGAAGCCTTCATAGGCTGCATCTAGTGATGGATGCTCTACGATTTGAGTAGCACCAATTTTAAATGTTACTTCCTCTTCTGCGGGTGCTTCTTCTCCAGCGTTGTTTTCCTCTGGTTCAGCTGGTGCACTACTTTGCTGACCACATGCAGTTAGCGCCATTAAACCAACAGCCGCAGTCCCGACTAATTTCATCCACTTTTTCATCTTTGTTTCCCCCTATAATTTTTATAATTTTCTAATAGTTATGTATTATCATAGTATATTTATCAATGAATTGTAAACAACTTTTTTTATCGGTTTAAAGCGTTTGTGCGAATACGTATTAAAAGATCCAACAAACAGTATTTTTTCTCTTTTTTATCTGCGAATATTATATATATCTATTGTTTATACTGTTTTTCAGAATAGCTTTGTTTAACCCAAATCACTATGATCTTGTATCAGTTAATGGCTTCCTTTTGCCTCCACTTCGCAACATCAACAAGTTGTTCTTGCAAATCACTTTTCATTTCAATACAGTAGGAAAAGATAACACGGTTGAAAAGGATCGATTACGAATGGATGTATTGCAGTTCATACTTTTTATTGTTTTATCAATTATCGGTGGTACAATCGGACAAAAATTACGGCTTCCTGTTGGCACGATAATAGGGGCGATGTTTGCTGTAGGAATAGCTAAAACGTTTCAGTTATTAACATTAGAAACGACCGTTCCCATGGCTTTTGTTCTACAAGTGACACTTGGATTGATGGTAGGATTAACATTTACGAAACTATCGGTATATCAGTTACGTCAATTAGCGACCAGTCTAGTAGCTGTTACATTTAGTGTATTTCTTATTACGATCGGTAGTGGACTACTAATTGCGACACTATCACCCTTTGAACAAGGTGTTGCTATATTATCAGCGGCTCCAGGTGGAATGATAGAAATGGCAACAATCGCCAAAACACTCTCATTACATGCTCCAGTAGTTATTATGCTTCATCTCATTAGAGTTCTGAGTGTGATGACGATTTTTCCAATATTGCTCGAATACCTGCATCGTAAAGAAATACAAAAAGGAGGATCGCCTTATGAAACGTTGGGTCATCACTAGTATGCTAGCAATAATAGGTGGCTGGCTTGGTTTCATGACGTCGTTTCCTTTAGGTCCCTTATTAGGTTCCTTATTAATAATCGCAATCGTACAAATGAAAACAAATACGCTTCCTCCATTACCTATGAAAGCTAAACGAATGATTCAAATGCTGCTAGGAGGAAGCATTGGACTTACTTTTAGCCAGGAAACGTTTTCTATTCTCTCTACCGTTTGGTTGCACGCTCTCCTGCTACCTTTATTGCAAATAAGCGGTGCTCTATTATTAGCACTCTTCCTAAAAAAATTTCTTAAATTTGATACATTAACAGCAGTATGTAGTTCGGCTCCAGCTGGAATGACTGAAATGATTGTCCTTGCTGAGAAATATCCAGTCTCAGTCCCAACGGTTGTCACTCTCCACCTTTTTCGTCTCATGCTCATTGTAAGTGTCATGCCTTTTCTCATTTACTACTTGTTCATTCGCTAATATTATATATGTTTTGTACACTGTAACTAATCCATAAAAATTTCTTCAGTGATGCTGAGCTAGGACGAAATCTGCCTCACAAATCAAAGCTCTAACTTGTTCGTGCACCAACCGGGCTTTTGGTTGTTGGTGCTTTCTCCTAGTTTTTTCTTCTTGTGTACACCATTCTTGGCTTTTGGTTGACACTTTCTCGTAGTTAGTTTCTCCCTCTTGCGCTCACCATTCAGTGCTTTTCGTACACGATGTCTCCTAACTTTTTCCTCTACCGCTCACTATTCCACGCTTTCCGTTCACGCTTCCTCCTATATTTTTTCTCTAACGCTCACCAATTCCCATCGATTGTTGGTTGCTGTATACTCCTCATAATAAATAAACGAGGATGACTAATGTCACCCTCGTTCTATCGTACATGCTACTTCGTATTCAAAATATTGTTCTTCCTTTTTTTGTAATTCCTGTTCTAGGCTAGGCAATAATTGTTCACACGAATTATTTTGATCTTGTTGCTGTATGATGTCATTTATAATACTGGCATGTTCACGTTCAAAATAAAGGTCAAAAGGAAAATAGTGCTTCGCAAACCTTTGAAAGTCTTCGTCTTCGTATGTCTTCATATACTGCAAAAGTGGTTTGTGATCATTTATCACTACAGCGACACGTACATTTCCGTCTTCATCATTACCTATTTCAAATTCTTCCCCATAGTTCATTTGAGTGAAAAGATAGTCAATAATGATAAAATCACTAAACGCAAGAAATTCTGCACTGGAGTAATTCACTTCTACTTCCTTTTCTTCTGTTACAATCATACTTCCTTCAAACGCGGTTACAAACATGTTTTCTTTGACAAACCAAGCACTTGCGATAACGATAATAACAATTACAAAGGCGGCGATATTCTCAAATCTTTTATCTTTTACCTCTTTCTTTTTCAACCATTTCGATACAAAAAAAGAAAAAAGACCACAAAGGATGGCTACTAGAAAAACACCTAAAACTATGAAAAGCCAAGATGGAAATAAAAACACCATAATATCAAATCCTATCTATATAATTATCCATAGAAAATATGGTATCATACTTAACGTATAAAATACTCCTCATAAGTAAAACAATGAGCATGAGAGCTATATTTTTCCCATTAATTGTGGATCTTGTTATTATCACATGCTAAAACTTGAGTGCACGATGCTCTTCCATATTATTTGATATATAGAATAGAGGTAAAACAAATGAATGTCGTTCTTACAACATTAAATGCGAAGTATATCCACACATGTCTAGCGCTTCGCTGTCTGAAAGCTTATGCTGAGCCTGAATATCCGGTTGAAATGGTTGAATTTACAATAAAAGATCCCGTCATGAATATCGTTACAGATCTTTATCAAAGAAAACCTGACGTGATCGGGTTTAGTTGCTATATTTGGAATATCGAAGAAACCATTAAAGTCGTTGAGATGCTAAAAAAAATTATGCCAGACGTTAAGATTGTCCTAGGTGGTCCTGAAGTGTCCTATGATACAGCTTATTGGCTTGAGCGAATTCCTCATGCTGACTTTATCGTAGTTGGCGAAGGGGAAGAAACGTTTAAACTTCTTTTAGATGAACTAAATGGTGAAGAGAAATTTCATATGGTGTTTGGCCTTGCTTATCGTAAAGACGGTAAAGAGATTGTTAACCCGCCAAGTGCAAAGCCGGACTTAAATGCAATTCCTTCCCCGTACCGTTTTCAAGAAGATTTACCTGCTCTTTCAAAACGCGTAACCTATTTTGAGACGAGTCGCGGCTGTCCTTTCAGTTGTCAATTTTGTTTATCTTCTATTGAAGTAGGCGTTCGTTATTTTGATATTGAGAGAGTCAAATCGGATTTACTGTTCTTAATCAAGAGTGGTGCGAAGTTAATTAAGTTTGTGGATCGAACCTTTAATATTAAGCGGGATTATGCGCTTGAGATTTTTCAATTTCTCATTGATAACCATGAAGGATGTGTGTTTCAGTTTGAAATAACCGCTGATATCATGCGTCCAGAAGTTCTCGAGTTTCTAAACGAGAACGCCCCGGCTGGTATTTTCCGATTTGAAATTGGTGTTCAATCAACAAATGACGCAACGAATGAACTCGTTAAACGAAAGCAAAATTTTGAAAAACTCTCTAGAACGGTAACCCTCGTCAAAGAAGGCGGAAAAATTGATCAACACCTTGACTTAATTGCTGGATTACCTGATGAAAATTATGACTCTTTTAAAAAGACATTTAATGATGTGTTTGCCCTGCGTCCTGAAGAACTTCAACTAGGTTTCTTAAAAATGTTACGAGGAACAGGATTACGTCTGAGAGCAGAAGATCATAACTATGTATATATGGATCATGCTCCATATGAAATACTAGGAAACAAAATCCTTCCTTTCAATGACATCGTTCGTATTAAGCGAGTGGAAGATGTATTAGAAAAATATTGGAATGACCATCGTATGGATGAAACGATCGAATATCTAGTTACTAAAGAATTTGATTCTGCTTTTGACTTTTTCCAACAGTTTGGAGATTATTGGGACAAGCAAGGCTGGTCTAAGATTGGTCATCAGCTTGAAGATTTATTCCGCCGTTTATATGAATTTTTACAAGCAAGAGAGACAAAAAATCTTAAGGTCATTCACGGTTTAATGGTTTATGATTATTTTGTACGTCATAAACATAAACCGAGAACAACATGGTGGAATTTCTCGTTAACTAAGGAACAACAATCTCATTATTTAAAGTCGATGGCAAACGAACCAGATACCGTTTCTGAACAATTTAGTTCGTTGAAATTGTCAGAAAAGGATCTTCATAAGCATACAATGATTGAAGTGATTGCTTTTGATCTCGACTATTATTTACAAACAAAAGAAGTGATCGAAAACAAACAGTTAATTATCGCTTACTTTAACCCAAAAGAATTGAAAACTACTCATTACACTTGTGAACTAAACAAACTAGAACAAGGCGCCTTATCTTAAGGCGTTTTTTTTCTAATAAAGGAGAGGAAGAAATTTGAAACGTTGGGCTTACTTATCAATTGCTGCGGGGGCTGCACTTTGGGGTACGATTGGATTATTCGTTCAAGAACTTTATAGTCTCGGTCTAACTCCACTCCAAGTTGTAACACTACGTGTCAGTTGTGCGGTTATTTTTCTACTGATCTATACTTTTTTCGTCAATCGTCAATGGCTTCGAGTACAATTGAAAGATAGTCCACTTTTTATTGGTACAGGAATTATAAGTATCGTTTTTTTTAATTGGTGCTTCTTTGTCGCCATTCAAGAAACATCCATTTCCGTTGCCGCCATTTTGCTCTATACCGCTCCTGCTTTTGTCCTGATTTTATCCCGGCTTTTATTTAAGGAACTGCTAACTGTACGGAAAATCCTGTCTTTAATCTTGACTCTTTTTGGATGTATTCTTGTTGTTGAGCTCCTTCCAAATGGTTCAATGACAATGACAACTGTAGGGATCATTGCAGGTCTTGGTTCTGGATTGTTTTACGGCTTGTACAGCATATTTGGTAAGTTTGCCTTAAGAAAGTATCATCCTATGACGGTAACCATATACACCTTTTTATTTGCAACCTTATTTACATTACCTATCAGTCAAGTGTGGACTTGGATTGGTCAATTAAATGATGTAAAGCTGTGGATTTACGCGGGTAGCTTAGGATTATTTCCAACCGTGTTAGCTTTTATTTTTTATACAAATGGGCTTAAGCAAGTTGAAGCAGGTAAAGCATCGATTATTGCCACACTAGAGCCTGTTGTTGCAGCATTTATCGGTATGTTATTTTATAGTGAAATCTTAACATTATGGCAATATATTGGAGTTTTGTTCGTCATTTTTTCAGTAATCATTGTACAGAATATGTCTTTAACTAATTTTTTAAGGAAAAGAAAAGTAAAACAATCTGCTTAATCTACATAAGTTGCGGTCATTGATTTTCCACCTTAAAAGTCTTATGCTTATTGCAAAATAGAATGGAGGGAAACAAAAAGTGAATCCAGTTATTGAAACCCTAAAAAATCATAGATCGATCCGTAGTTATACAAATGAACCTGTAAGTGAAGATCACTTAATAACGATAGTTGAAGCAGCTCAAGCCGCTCCCTCATGGATTAACGGCCAGCAAGTCTCGATCGTCTCTGTCAAAGATGACCATACCAAAAAGAAATTGACCGAACTCGTTGGTAATCAAAAATATGTAGATGAGGCTCCTGTCTTTTTTATCTTTTGTGCTGATTTTTATCGTGCTTCATTAGCGGCTGAAAAAGAAGGGACATCTCTAGCAATTGAAGAGGAAGTTGACTCATTATTAGTTGGTGCAACAGATGTTGGTCTAGCAATGGGGAATGCCATCGCAGCTGCTGAGTCACTCGGATTAGGCTGTGTTCCCATTGGTGGGGTTCGTCGTCATTCTTTAGAAGTTATTAAATTATTAAATCTTCCGAAGTACGTCATACCGATTTCAGGTTTATGTATTGGCTATGCTGCAGAAGATCCTGGTCAAAAGCCACGTTTTCCAAAAGAAGCAGTATATCATGAGGAAACCTATAACCCTAACCTTAAAGGCATTTTAGATACATATGATCAACAAATGGAACAATATACGAAAGAACGAACAAACGGGAAAATGTCTTCCAATTGGTCTTCACGAGTAGCTTCTTTTTATAGTAAACCTTACTATGACAACATTGCAAAAATGCTGAAACAACAAGGGTTTACTTGTAAAAATATAAAGTAAGTGATTATACAGAAAAGAGGTTGAACTCTAGTTCAACCTCTTCTCCATTTCTATAGCGTTGCTGCAAAATGCTTTTAGTCCTTTTTTATAAGTTGTTGTTCATTAAAATAACGTTCTGCTCCTAGGTGTACATCCAGTGGCATTCCATCTAAAGCTCCGTCTAATGTAATTTGTAACCCTAGTCGATCATTGTTAAATTGTTCGAGGTTTTCAAACATCGCTCTCGTCATTTCATATACTAAGTCCTCATCGACACTTGAATTTACAATTAGCATAGCTTTAATAGCTAATGTCGTTACATCAGAAGTTGTTTCATACCAGTCTTTTGAAATGGTATACGAAACATAGTATGGATACTTTGCTTGTAATTCTTGAATTTTTTCTTCATTGACAGAAATGAAGTCTACATCATCACTCAGTTCTTTTAACACCTTACCTTCACCCATTTCTAATCCTGCTGAAATAAACGCTGCATCGATTTTCCCACTTTGAAGTTCTTCTGCTATTTCAGTACGATCCATGTACTTTTCTTCAAAATCCTCGTAAGTAATTCCATGTATGTTTAAAATTTGCTTAGCATTTACTTCAAGAACAGAATCTCTATTTCCAACTGCTACCCGCTTACCAACAAGATCATCCACTGTTTGAATTCCACTTTCAGGTCGAACGACAATGTGTATAACTTCAGGATATAACGTCGCTAAACCATGGAACCCCGTTATTGGTACATCTCCTTCAAACAAATAAAAACCATGACTCGCAAAGTAGGCAAGATCATTTCTAATTACGGCTAAGTCTGCATGACCATCTACAATATCATAGATCGTAGCAACAGAACTTGTGGAAGAAAGTGAAGTGGCATCTACATTCTCTACATTTGGATTAATGATATCATCTGCAAGAACCTCTCCAACTGCAGAATAATTCATCTGTTCTTCAACCAAGATTACAATTTCCGGCATATTCGTTTCCGCAGTACTATCGATTTTCTCGATAGCTGTCTCCGTTTTCTCTTTCTTTACTTCCTCACTATTCGTACACCCAGATAAGAAAAGTATGTGAGTGAATATAAGTAGTACGATGATAGTCCAAGTTTTCATAGTTTTCTCTCCTATTCTATTTCTTGTTAAACAAAGGCTGGTTCTTTTACTTAGCTTGAACAACTCCTCTTAGTAACAATATGAAATTGAATGTAGGTATTAGTACGACTTTTCATAACTTATTTATAGGTACGGAGTGCTTAACAGAAATGAGTCCATAGTCTCAATTTTCAGAAATGGTAGCATATCACTTTACCATATTATAAATTTGTTATACATTCATTATGTAGAAGTTATACAACTGAAAATTAGGAGGATGTACAATGCACAAATCAAAGGTTTTTGTCATGTCACTGGTTTTTATGTTACTTATGTCAATGTCGATGGGTATGGGGGTACTAGCTGACAATCATGAAGGTGATGATATTGTTGATACAGCCATAGCTGCAGATGATTTCAACACGCTAGTAGCCGCGGTTCAAGCTGCTGATTTAGTAGATGCACTTAAAGGTGATGGCCCATTCACGGTGTTCGCTCCTACTGACGAGGCTTTTGCTGCTTTATTGGATGAGTTAGGTGTAACGGCTGAGGAATTACTAGCTCGTGAAGACCTTGCAGATATTCTTTTATATCATGTTGTTGAAGGCAAAGTAATGTCTACTGATCTAGTAGATGGTATGGAGGCAACTACATTAAACGGCGAAAAAGTTACCATTACATTAAATCCTGTACAAGTAAATGGAGTAAATGTTGTAACTCCTGACGTTGAAGCTTCAAACGGTGTTATTCATGTTATTGATGCTGTGTTAATTCCGGAACAAGGCGAAGAAGAAGGAACTGAAGAGGAAGCTACTGAAGAAGACAATAGTTTAGTTGACATTGTTGAAACAGCAACAGCTGCTGGTGGCTTTGAAACTTTATTAGCTGCTGCACAAGCGGCTGGATTAGTGGATGCTCTTAAAGGCGAAGGTCCATTAACGGTATTCGCTCCTACTGACGAGGCGTTTGCTGCTTTATTAGATGAGTTAGGTGTAACGGCTGAGGACTTACTAGCTAACGAAGATCTTGCAGATATTCTTTTATATCATGTTGTTGAAGGCAAAGTAATGTCTACTGATCTAGTAGATGGTATGGAAGCAACTACATTAAACGGCGAAAAAGTTAAAATTACATTAAACCCTGTACAAGTAAATGATGCAAATGTAGTGACTGCTGATGTTGAGGCTTCAAACGGTGTGATTCATGTTATTGATGCTGTGTTACTGCCAGGTGGAGATACTGATAATGGTACTAATGAAGGTACTGCAGAAGCAGGAGATGCATCTCCTGCTATTCCACAAACGAGTAATAATTCTGTACTTATCTATATTGTATTAGCAGTCCTTGCTGGTGCAGTTGCATTATTCTTTATCAGAAAAGAAAAGATTGCTAGAGTCTAATCACAAAGGCGTAAGGTGCCTGCTTATCGGCGACAAGCGCTGGAGGGTCAGCAATAAGTGGCTTGCTTTTTAGACACCTTTTGATGGACCGAAACGACCTCGAGCCGATGGCACCTGGAGCTAGACAGTGAAAGGCGTAAGGTGCCTGCTTATCGGCGACAAGCGCTGGAGGGCCAGCAATAAGTGGCTTGCTTTTTAGACATTTTTGATGGACCGAAGCGACCTCGAGCCGATGGCACCTGGAGCTAGACAGTGAAAGGCGTAAGGTGCCTGCTTATCGGCGACAAGCGCTGGAGGGCCAGCAATAAGTGGCTTGCTTTTTAGACACTTTTGATGGACCGAAGCGACCTCGAGCCGATGGCACCTGGAGCTAGACATCTTCGAACTTTATAATTTCTTAATCTCTACAAAAGGGAGCTACTAGCTCCCTTTTGTCTAAAGTTAGGATGCTTGTTATGAATGTTAGACGTATAATCATCGGGATATGTGTTTCAATTTTATTATTTTCAATGTTTCATATCGTAGATTACTTTTATGGTAGTTATGAAAATCACCGGATGTATGCAGCAGTCCAAGAAACGTACACAGACTTCTTGCCAGAAGATGAAATGTTTCATAATAATATAGAGGCACAAGAAGATCTTCTAATAAGAGAACAATTTCTACCATTGCTAGAAATAAATGAAGATACGGTTGGATGGATTACAGTTTTAAACACTCCAATTGATTATCCGGTCGTTCAAACGAAAGATAATGATTACTACCTTGACCACAACTTTCAACATTCCAAATCAGATGCAGGCTCAATTTTTATGGATTTTCGAAATGCACCAGACCTTTCCGACCGGCACTCAATTATTTATGGACACCATATGAGAGATGGTTCAATGTTTAAAGGGTTATTAAATTATCAAGACGAAGACTTTTTTGAAAATAATCGTACCATTACCATTCAAACTCTTGCACAAGAGACCGAGTGGGAAGTTTTCTCCGCATACGTTACAGCTACCGATTTTTATTATATCGTTACGGACTTTTCTTCAGATCAAGACTATCTTGATTTTCTTCAATTGGTTCAAAAAAAGTCACAAATTCAACCAAATGATGTTAACTTCACACATGAGGATCAGTTACTGACCCTTTCTACATGTGCTTATGATTTTGAGGATGCTAGGTTTGTTGTCCATGCCCGTAAAATAAACTAAAAAATACTTGAAGCAATGACTTTGTTATAGGTACTTAAAGGTATTTCAACACATTTTTCTCAAGTTAACCTGGAATTGAACCATCTTTTTACAAAAGCTGATTTCAATATGAAATCAGCTTTTGTATTTACTCTCATAAATGAATTTAGTATTCGTAATGGTTTGCTCAATAACTTTGCTTACATGGATTTGTTTCACGTCTGCTATTTTCTTCGTAATCGATTTAAGGAATAACGGCGACGTTTCTTCATTTTCAAATGGTCCATTAAATGGCCAAGGTCCATCTGTTTCTATGAGTAATTGCGTAATAGGAACCATTTCAGCTAACTTTTGATCACGCTCACGGTAACAAATCTCAGGTGTCACTGAAATAAAGTGTCCTGCTGCGACAATCTCTTTTACAACTTGTTCAGGAGCCTTTAACCAATGGAAGTGTGCCTGCACTGCTGGGGACTGTTTTAAAAGAGAAAGAGCTTGCGCCGCTTGTGAATGAACAGCGTGAATGGCTAACGGTAATTTTGTTTGCTTTGCAACATCCACCCACCTAGCAAACTGTTCTACATGCAACCTTTGCTCAGCATCTGTTAATTGGTCCAAAATATAATAAGGAAGGCCAACCTCCCCAATGAACGAAACTGCTTGTTTTTCGGAATGGAGAAGTTCTTCTAATTCATTCATGTCTTGCCCATCCATCGGCTTTTGTTCAGGATGGTATCCAACACCAGCAATAATAAAGTCAGGGTAACGTTGTTTCAACTTTAACGTTTCATAAGAAGACTTTAGATTATTAGAAACAGCGACTACCTTTTCTATCCCATTCTTTTGCCAATGTTGAATTCTTTTTTCAATATCAGTGTATTGATAAAGATGGATATGTGAATCGATCATAAGATCCCCCATTATCAGCTTTTAACTACAAGATTTAACGAGCTCTTTTTTATCAATTTTTCCAACAGGTGTTTTCGGAAGTTCTGAGACCAGACTAATTTTCCTCGGGATTTTATAGCCACCTAAATATTTTCGACAATGGTCTTCTATGTCATGAACGGTTATCGAACCCTCTTGTTTAGGGACAATAAACGCTGCAACTACTTCTCCCCACTTTTCATCAGGTAATCCAACAACCGCAACTTCAGCGATTTGTTCATATTCAGCTAAAATATGCTCGATTTCTAGTGGATATACATTTTCTCCACCCGTTATAATCATATCTTTTTTTCGGCCTACAATGTAAAAATAACCATCCTCGTCCTTCTTTCCTAAATCTCCTGTATAAAGCCATCCGCTTCGAACCGCTTCTGAAGTGGCATCCGGGCGATTCCAGTAATGATCGAATACATGATACCCATTAATAATAATTTCTCCAACTTCTCCAGCTTGTGCATCATTTCCTACTTCATCAATAATTCTTACTTTATTATAAAGCATTGGTTTACCAACAGAACCTCGTTTGTTTTTTACTTCATTAGGATCAATAAAGAAGTTGTTCGGACCTGCTTCTGTCAAACCGTAACCTTCTTTGAATTGTAAACCTTTCTTCGCAAAAGCTTCATAGATCTTGTAAGAGCAAGGAGCCCCACCTGAAAGAAACGTATGCATCGTAGGAAATCTCTGTTTTTCAAATTCTTCGGTTTGAATAAGCATATGATACATCGTTGGAACAAACAATGCGATCGTACAACGCTGTTCATTTAAAATGCGTATCGCTTCTACTGGTTCGAATTGATCGACAATGACTACTTTGCCACCCATATGAAGAAGCGGTAAAGAAAGCGCGTTTAGTCCCCCTGTATGAAACATCGGTAAATAGGTTAATGTTGTGTCTTCCCCTTTAATGTTCCAACTTGTAATCGTGTTAATCATATTGTAAAAAACGGATCGATGAGTTAAAACAGCACCTTTAGGTTTTCCTGTTGTTCCTCCTGTATAAATAATTGCTAGAGGCGCATCAAAATCTACCTTGTAGACTTCTCCTTTTCCACGCTTTAATAACCACTGACTATACTCACTTCCGTTCCGTCTTATAGCAACACTTTGAAATGGAGATGAAACTAGTCCCTCTAGTTTGTCATCATAAATGAGTATTTTAGGCTGACAATCATTTAAAATATACGCAATTTCATGACGAGCTAACCTCCAATTTAACGGAACAAAAATAGCGCCAATTTTAGTACAAGCGAATAGGAGATCAAAATAACAAACGTGATTAGGCGAAAGAAGCGCCACTCGATCTCCTGTTTTTATGCCGCGTTCCACTAATGCACTCGCAAGATTTTGTGCACGTCTATTTAATTGCTCGTATGTCCAATTTTCATTCGTTTCCCCGTTGACTACCGCGACTCTCTCTGGGGTAATACGAGCTCTATTTGCAATCCAATCTGTTTCCCAGCTCATTTTACCACCCTCCTTCACCATAAGCATTTACATCTTGATCTTATTTGAGAGTAGTTACAACCGAGTTACAAATTTAGCTTCCTGGACTCTATTAAAAAAGCTCTTTTCTAAAAGATTGTTGCTTTTAGCTATTGGACCGTAACCAAGCGAAAGCTTCGTTCTCCACGCTTTAGCGTGAAGCTTTTGAATATAGCAACAAAATTTACGAAAGTAGCCATTAAAAAAGAAATTCAATTTCTTCTTTTTGACAGTTATGTAGATTTAGTTACAATAAAACTATGACTATATGAATTTCGAAAGGAAACTATGATGGATATATACGTTGTCGCAACATCAATAATGGTCATGGGATTAATTATTGCAATAGGTGCAACATTAGCTTTTAAAGTAGAAATTACTACTGAAATTAAGCATGTGTTAATCCTGATAATATTAAATATTGCCGTACCTTCCATTATTTTAAACGGGGTTTTTAATACAGAAGTTACAACTCAATTGTTACATCAAGTCGTTATTATATTTGGGTTATCGGTCATCTTCCATTTAGGAGCTCTATTATTTGCGTGGATCTTATCTAGAGCCTTACGTTTTGAAAGTACTTTCGCAAAAAAGATGACCATTTTAGCTGCTTTAGGAAATACCGGTTTTATCGGCATACCGCTTTGTGCAACGATATTTGGACCTGTAGGTGGACTATTAGCAGCTATTTTTGATGCTGGTTTAGATATCGTTTTATTTTCAGTCGTCATATATATGTTGCAATCAGAAAAACGCTTTCAGTTTTCACAGCTAAAGGCATTAATTAACCTACCATTGTTGGCGATTATTATTGGATTAACGGCAGTTATAACAGGCGTTGAACCACCTCAATTCATGAAACAATTAACGAGTATGTTATCAGCACTTGCTGCACCATTAGCGATGTTATATATCGGAATGTTGTTACCCCCGCTTTTTCAAAAAAGAGGCTTTCTCTTTTACAAACAAATATGGTTTCCACTCGGGGTTCGCCTGTTGATCATCCCGATTGTAACGATGCTCATTATCTCTTTACTTCCGTTAGATTACTTGGTTAGTAACATTGTTATCATTCTTTCAGCGATGCCGACGATTATGCTTGCCACTGTCTTATTTGCCCGATATTCCAACGATGAAGAATTAGCCGTTATTACAACTGTGTATTCCACACTTCTATCGTTATTAACGATCCCGTTTATTGCTTTTATCGTTTCTTTACTTTATTAGTTACATCAAACTAGGAAGTGACCATACATTTTTGAGTATTATAAAATAAAGAAGGTTTCACACAGGAAACCTTCTAAAAATTTTTCATAATGAAATTATTTTTCTTCTTATTCCAATGATAGAATTAATTGAGGAGCAAAATCTTGACTACTACTACCATATATCTCTAGAAGATTGCTTGTAAAAGATGCGGTCGTATTAGCTTTTATTCGAAATTGCGTTCTACCATTTTTATTAATATAGTCAAGGTAATTGCTAGGTATTTCAATATCAATGTACTCTTGATCATTTGATGGTACCTGAACAGTCATGAAGTTAGTAATCGTTGCTGTTGCTGCGTAATCTGTTTGCTCTAGTGTAGGGGATGAACCAAAGTAACCCGATTTTAAGTCAATTTCCAAACTGCGTATATTACCTGTTAATGATTTACGGTATAAACGCACTACCGCTCCTTTGATAATATCATTACTATTTAACGATGAAGTATTAAAGGAAAGGATCGTTCGATAAGTATCAGTATTAAACATCCCCTTATCTCCTACCTTTAAGACATTAATACCTAGTCCATCAGCAGAAAAGCGACCGACAAAACCGTCTTCCTGTGTGATAGAAGTCAATGTGACATGCTCACTAGAACCTTCGTCAATTATATATGACTCTGTCTGTATCTCTTCAACTAGTCCATTCGTATCGACAGAATAGAACTTTAAAGTTGTAGATTGTTCTATTTGTATAGGGCCAGTATACACTTGTGAATGTTCATCCGGTTGTGATTCATCTAGTGTGTAGTATGTGGTTGCTTCTCTGTTTGTATGAAGCGTAACTTGTACTGGAGCGGTATAGGTACCTCCTGATGGTTCTGCAGATGTTACTAAAGGAATATTTTCCCCTGGTTCATCCTCTGGATCTTTATGTTCAGAGCTATTGAAGAACTCCCACATTAACTCACTTGCTCTAGGGCCAGCTGGGTCCGTGTAGCTTCCTTGTGAACTTCCTCCTGACCACGCATGGCCCATACCATCTACTATATACTTTTCCATTAATAAATTACCGGCATTGTCACGATAAATCGACCGTGTATAACTCCTTCCTCCAGACACTTGACCTTGAATTACTTCATCAGCAACATCGTAAAAGTACGTATTTTCTTGTCCATCATAAGCTAAGTCATTTGTTTTAGCCCATTGAGTAATTACTTGGTGGCCATTGATTGATTGTACTGTAAAATCACTATTTCCATGGAAAACGATGGTTGGGATTACTTGTGCGAATTGTCCCATTGCTTGATAAGCTAATCTTCCTTGTCGTATTGGATCTGGACCACCATTACTCATAGCTGTCCAAGCTTGTAATGAGCTTGTTGCTGCTTTGTATTCAAGCCCAGCGCCTACACCTATTCCAGAAAATACATCTGGATATGTGGCTCCCATAATGACACTCATTGCTCCACCTGCGGATAACCCAGCAACATACACTTGATTCGGATCAATGGAATAATTATTTTTTACTTGCTCGACCATCCCAGCAATTACAGCCGGTTCTCCACTTCCCCTAGATTGATGTGCGGTCTCAAACCAATTCCAACATTTACTCGAGTTTGCACTAGATGCTTGTTCTGGATATAGAACGATAAACCCTTCTTCTTCAGCTACAGCATTCATTTCTGTTCCAACAGAGAATTGATTTGCATCTTGAGTACACCCATGTAACATGACCATTAAGGATGTTGAAGTTGCTGAATCATAAGTACTTGGGATAAAAACTTTGTACGTTTTCCCCCCATATGAGTGACTTGTAAATGTACTTGAACCATAGACATGACTTGAAAGCACTAACAAAAATGCTAACGTTAACAAGCAGAAACTAGAAATACTCAACACAGTTCTCGTCTTCATCTTTCTAGAAAAACCCCTTTCATCACTTTTTTGTAATCGGTCCATTTTCACTCCTTTTAAATAGTGATGTGAGAATATTTAATACTTAAATTAACTCAATGCTCGTTAAAAGTGGCGTTTATTTTTGGGTATCTTATTTGAACATCTCAAGTTTTAGAGTAACATTTGATGGTTTCTCATAAGTTACAATTCTTTTCTCAAACCAAAAAAACCATTGACAGCTAGTCCTGTCAATGGTCTCTTATTAGTTACATCATAATACCGCCGTCTACATGTAGGACGGTTCCATTTACATAATCAGATTCATCTGATGCTAAAAATAAATAAGCGTTTGCGATATCTGCAGGGTTACCTAGTCGGTTAAGTGGGATTGTCATTTTAAGCTTTTCAATGACTTTATCAGGTACTTTAGCTACCATGCCCGTTTCAACAAATCCTGGTGCGACTGCATTGACGTTAATTCCTTTACCGCCTAATTCCTTCGCCCATGACTTTGTCATTCCGACAACACCAGCTTTCGTTGCCGCATAATTCGTCTGACCGACATTTCCGTAAACGCCAGAAACACTTGAAGTTGTAATGATCTTGCCTTTACCTTGTTCCACCATTTTAGGAATAACAGCTTGTGTACAATAGAATACACCTGTTAAATTTACATCAATGACTTTTTGCCAGTTTTCAGGAGTTAACTTGTGTAACATGGCATCTGCAGTGATACCGGCATTATTCACTAAAATATCGACGCTTCCAAAAGAATTTACAGCTTCTTGCACCATTTGAGTTACACTTTCTTGGTCCGCCACATTTACTTTTACCGCAATACCGTTGCCACCTTTTTCTTTGAGTTCAGCTACAACGGCTTCTGCAGCTGCTTCATCAAAATCTGCAACGACCACATTTGCTCCTTCTCGACTAAATGTAAGGGCTGCTTCTTTTCCTATTCCATTTCCAGCTCCAGTAATAATAGCTGTTTTGTTTTGTAGTCTCATGATTATATCCCCCTAAGGTTTCCGTAGAAAATTTGTTATCGTTAATTGTAGTTGTTCTAAATCATCAATGAGTGGAGAATGGCCACAACCTTTTAAATAAATGAGCTCTGCTTGAACACTTAAGTCTTCTTTTATTTCCTCTGTCATTTGTTGGGTAATCACAAGGTCATTTTCTCCGGCTACAATAAGTGTTGGGTGGGTAATTTTTTTCGCTTCGCCAGACCCCTCAGTAACTCCATTATGAACATTACTAATATTGAAACTATTTAAAGCGTGATATACTTCTGATAAGTTTCGCTGTGTTAGCATATCTTCTAAATACTCGTCGTATTTTTGCTCATCAGGTTGGTTGTTCGTATAAATCAACGAATTCCATACCGCTTTTAAAAAGTCTTTATTTCGTTGTTCATACGCCTGGGACACTGGAATTGTTTTTGTTGCGTCTTTTTTTATTTCTTCTAACGTAGCTAATCGGATAAATTCTCCATTTGCATCTACACTCATAAACGGATAACCCCGAGTCGAACCCGAACACAATAAAACTAGTTTTTGAACATCGGTTGGATAATCGATGGCATAACGCATCGCTACTGTGCCACCTGTAGACCAACCGACCATCGAAAACTGTTTTAAACCAACAGCATCAACAAAGCTCTTAATGTCATCTGAGAAATCTTTAATGGATTCAATCGGTTGATAATAGGAAGAACCACCGAACCCTCTCATATCAACCGCATATAGTTTATACTGCGGTGGAAGTGTTTCAAGTAAAAGGTCCCAATGTTTAGATGACGTCATATTCCCATGGATAAGAAGAATAACCTCATCTCCACCTGCTCTCTCACGATAAGCGATTGTTTCCCCATTTGGTATGTTCACCGATTGTAACATGATGTTTGACACTAGTTTACACCTCCTGACTAGCTTTTCCCCAACGAATTGTATTTGCCCCCCAAGCGTAGCCAATGCCTGCACTAACGAGGACGACGACATCCCCATCTTTTATTTTCCCTTGTTCAAGGGCTAATTCCATTGACAGGATCTGATCGATTTGACCGATATGACCGAACTTATTTAAATAAATCGATTGCTCATCGGTAAGTCCTAACTCACGCAGCACATAATCATGCGCTGATTTTTTCATGTGTAGAATTCCGAGATAATCAATATCCTTTTGATCGTAGCCACTTTTTTGTAACGATCGTCGAATGACTTCGATAAAGTTTTTCATTGATTTTTCTTCCAGACGTTGTTTCATCCCTTCTGGATCGAGGACATCTAAATAGTTGAGCCTTTTCTCAATCGCTTCTCTACTAATCGGATTTTTTGTTCCACCAGCTGCAACGACGACATCTTCTGAAAATGATCCATCTGTAATGATATGACTATCAAGTAGAATGTTAGAGTGATAGCCTTTTTGTAATATGACGGCTCCACCCCCAGCAGCAAGATTATACATAAACCGTGTTCTAGGATTTATATAGTCGATAAAGTCAACGTTTCGATAACCACCTGCTAATAGAACCGTTTGGATAGAAGGATCTGCTAACATCATATCCTTCGCTACTTTCATAGCCATAATTGTCGTACCACATCGCAACGCTACGTCAAATGCCCAAGCATTCGTTGCCCCTACTTCCCGCTGGAGCATAATACCAGCTGTCCAGAGCGGGTATTCTTTATGTTCCTCACCAATATAAATGACTAAGTCAATGTCTTTTGGGTCAATATTTCCTTTTTCTAATGCTTTTCTTGCTGCATAAATCCCCATCTGACATGTGTGATCATCACTACCCGGGAGAGTTTTTTTTAGGATGCCCATCTTCTCTTCAATGATTTCAACAGGTATTCCCGATTGCTCAGCAATGTCAGTACTCGTCATCCACTCATCTGGTATATATACCCCAGTACTTACAATTCCGACGTCTTCTTTTTTCATTCGACAAACACTCTCCTACTCCTGCAAACAAATTAAATATCCTTATCAATTCCAGACTGTTTCGGAATTGATTTTCGAAGTCCTTTTTTATACTGATATTTAGCCCACCAATGTTGAATGGTACCTACAATACCTTTTGGGAAGAACATGACAACTAAAATAAAAACAGTTCCGAACAAAATAATCCATCGTTCGAAAATCCAATGTACTTTAGCTAAGTCCATCAAGCCATGTTTCGCAAATTCTATTAAAGCTGCCCCAACAATCGATCCAAATAGTGTACCAACACCACCAATAATTGTGATAAGGAGCGCATCTAACGTTAATTCAACAGATAATACTGCTGTATTAACAAAGCGTAAGCTCATTCCATATAAAATACCTGCTAACCCAGCAACGACACCCGCTACTACGTTCGCTGTAATTTTATAATGCATCACTCGGTAACCAAGCGATTCTACTCGAGGTTCATTTTCTCTTATCGCTTGTAATACACGTCCCATCGGCGACTCTGTAAAACGTCTAAGAAGTAAATAAATAAGCACCATAAACACTAAACAAATAATATAAAAACTAACTCGATCTCTAAAGAGGTCAGGAATGGTAAACGTAAATCCGTCATTCCCCATCGTTACTGACCGCCACTTTTCAGCAACGACAACGAACAAACTCGAAACAGCTAATGTTAGCATCGCAAAAAAGTGTCCTTTTAAGCGAAGCGTTAACAAACCAACTAAGTAACTTACGACCGCTGTAAAAATAACGGTAATTAAAACGGCTAATAGAACAACTGGAATAGTTGCACCAAATGCTTTTAAACAAATACCGACTGTGTAAGCGCCAATCCCAAAAAACATCGCATGACCAAACGAAACAATGCCTGAGTATCCTAGTAAAATATCGTAACTCATTGCAAAAGCAGCAAAAATAAAGATTTGCGTTAACATAATAAGCATGGTTCTAGAGTCATTAATGAACGGAAACAAGAATAAACCAATAGTTAAAACGGCTAATGTCAGCTTAAATCGAGACAATTGTTTTAAACGACTCATTTCAACGCCTCCTTTGTCCCCATTAGACCTGAAGGCTTAAATATTAAGATTGCTAACATAATTAAGAAGTTCACAGCTAAGGCTAACTCCGGTACAAAATAGGCAGCATAAGCACCTAATACACCGACTAGTACCGCTGCTGTCATCGAACCAAGTACACTGCCCATCCCACCGATAATGACGACTATAAATGCTAGAATGCCGTACTCCAAGCCAATTTCAGCGTAGATCACACCAGAATACGGACCAAACAATAGACCTGCTAAACCAGCCATACCCGAACCGAGCATAAATACAAATAAGAAAATTTTTCGTATGTTAATTCCTAATGCTTGAACCATTTCTTTATCAATAACACCAGCTCTTACAACTAATCCAAGTTTCGTTTTGTTAAGTAAGAATAGTAAACCGAAAAACACAATGAGACCAATTAGAATAATGAATAGACGATATTTGATTAAATAGATATTTCCTACTTCCCAACTACCTTGCAGCCAACTTGGACTTTGCGCATGAATAATATTGGGGCCCCAAACAACCTTTACGAGCTCACTTAAAACAAGCATGGCACCGAGTGTTATAAGAATTTGTTGAATGTGATTCCCGTAGACAGGTTTGATAATAAACCGCTCTAATAAGTAACCTAATATGGCTCCCGCGACTACTGCTGCGATAATACCTACAATATAACTCTCAGTCGTAGTGAACGCCCAAATACCTGCATAAGCCCCCCAAAGGAATAAAGCACCGTGAGCAAAGTTTAAAACATCCATTAACCCAAAGATTAAAGTTAGACCGGCTGCTAATAAAAAAATGAGCATTCCCGTTGCCAATCCATTGATTGTAATACTAATTAATAAGTCCACAGTTGTCCCTCCTTTAAATCAGTTTATTTCTATCAACAAGAGCGTATCCGCTCAATTAAAATACCGAACTAACAACTAGAATTATGCAATTCCTAAATATTGCCGCTTTAATTCTTCATTCTGCTTTAACTCTTCCATGGCTCCACTGTGTACGGAATGTCCGTCATCGATAATATAAAAACGATCTCCAATCGTACTAGCCATCATGAAGTTTTGTTCAACTAGTACTACTGTCGTCTTTTCTTTCATTTGTTGGATCGACTCCATCACTTTCTCAACGATAATAGGGGCTAACCCTTTACTAGGTTCATCGATGAGCAGCATGTCGTTTTCATTCACATAAGCCCTCGCAATGGACAGCATTTGCTTCTGGCCGCCACTTAAGTGCCCTCCATTTTTCTTCCAAAACTTTTTTAAATCGGGAAATAAGTTTAAGATCCAATCTAGTCTTTCTAATGTCTCATCATCTTTCTTTTTCATCGCAACTTTTATATTTTCCTCGACAGTCAGTGTGCCAAAAATTCCTTGATCTTCCGGTACATAACCTATACCTAAGTTTGCGATTTTATGAGTAGGCAAACTATGAATCTCTTGATCCTTGTAAGTGATCGTACCTTCTTTAATCGGATTTAATCCCATAATGGAACGAAGTGTCGTTGTCTTCCCAGCCCCATTTCTTCCTAGTAAAACAGTAACTTCCCCTGCTTTTACTTCAAAAGAAACGCCTTGTAAAATATGATATTGTTGAATGTACGTTTGAATTTGTTCTACTTTAAGAAGCGTCATCTTGAAGCCCTCCTAAATAAGCAGATTGAACTTGTTCATTTTTCATGATTTCCTCTGGGTCACCATCTGCTAACAGACTACCGTGGAAGAGAACCATGATACTATCAGATAAATCTAAAACCATGTCCATCTTGTGTTCTATTAAAATGATTGTTCGATTTCGTTCGTCACGAATACTTCGGATTACATCAAGAATCATGGGTACTTCTTCTAACGACATTCCAGCTGTCGGTTCATCTAGTAGGAGAACTTCTGATTCAAGTGCTAAAAGCATTGCGATTTCTAATTTTCTTTTCTCTCCGTGGGCTAAGTTTACCGCTAACTCCTGAGCTTTATTTTCAAGCAAGACCGTTTTCAATAGTTCATTCGTTTTTCGGTCAATGTCCTTAAAGTGTTTAAAGTGTTTAAACATGTTGTAACGGACTCCAGCCTGTGATTGAACAGCAAGACGAACATTTTCATGACAAGTTAAGTTTGGAAACACATTTGTAATTTGAAAGGAGCGACCAATTCCTAAACGAGTTCGTGCAGTAGGTGTAAGTCCTGTAATATCCTTCCCATTTAAATGTACCGAACCTTTCGTTGGCGTTAATTGGCCACTTAACATATTAAAAAACGTCGTTTTCCCTGCACCATTTGGTCCTATAATCGACTTCAATTGGTTTCGTTCAATTTGAATATTGACTTCATTTACAGCGACATGCCCTCCAAAAGCGATCGTTAAATCTTTCGTTTCTAAAATAACGTCCACTTGCGTTCACCTTCCTCCTTTGATGGTTGAAGCTGACTCACCCACATCAACTCCTGTCTTTCTGCCACTTAAGGAATTGAAGTTTTATTGTTGAGTCAGCCTCATTTTAATGTTTAATTTAATATTGGTGGTGCCGTTTCTTCTGGTAAAAGTTCACGGATAATGACTGGTACTGGGTAATCAAATTCTTCAGTACGCTCTAACGTAATGGCATACATCGTTTGCATAGCTTGATGATCTTCTTGACGGAAAGTCATCGGTCCTTTTGGAGTATCAAACGTCATCCCTCGCATCGTTTCGATTAATGTGTCTGAGTCTGTCACACCATTGCTATTTTCTAGCGCTTGAACAACAGCCATCGCAGCAGAGAAACCACCTGGTGTAAATAAATCCGGCATTTCACCGTTATGACGCTTCTGATGTTCCTCTACTAACCAATCATTTACTTCATTGTTTGGCAGACTGTGGTGGTAAACAGTAAACCCTTTCATACCAACAACGGCATCCATTGTGCGAAGAGCTGCAATATCCGGCGCTCCTGTTGATATTTGAATTCCACGATCCTGAATTCTCATATCAGCTAATTGACCCCAAGGAGAGTTGGCACCTGCCCATATGACAAACAGATAATCAGGCTCAGCATTAATAACGCGTTGGATATTAGCAGCAAAGTCGACTCCTGCTGGGTCTGCGTACTCTTCATGAACAACATCAGCTCCTAATTCTTTTGCTGTAGTTGCAAAAGCTCCAACACCGTCTCTTCCGAAAGCATTATCTTGAGCTAATGTTGCAATTTTTACGCCATCACCCGCAATTGCCGCAGCCCCTGCAATTGCATCTTGAGAAGAGCTTCGACCAGTACGGAAGATATGTTTATTCCAGTTGGCACCTGTAATACTATCTGCCACCGCTGGCTCTACAATCATAATTTTTTCATATTCTTCTACTAGTGGTAACACAGCTAACGTATCACCTGAAGAAGAAGAACCGATAATAAAGTCCACATTATAATCCTCAAGTAATCTCGTTGCCTTTTGAACCGCTACATCTGGCTGTGTCTCTGTATCTTCAATAATGTATTCAATTTTCTTACCTGCCACTTCCATCGTTCCATTCGTCGCATATTCCAGTCCTAATTCAAATCCTTTCACCGTTTGAGCGCCATATGCCTCTAGAGCTCCTGTTAGTGAGGTTAGGACACCGACACGAACTACTTCTTCTGTTTCGGTATCCATTTCTTCAGGATCTACATTGCCTTCTGGTTCACTACTTGTATCATTTGACCCACAAGCAGATAGTAAAAATAAACCAAGGATTACACTCATTACACTAAGAAAAAATCTCTTTTTCCCCATTCTGTTTCCCCCTTAAAAGATAAATTAAATTTCATTAATTGTAGTATGAATGACAGTAGTTACATTTTAGTTGCACGTAACTTTCCTGCACTTACTTCGTGTAAGTAATCGAGAATTTCAGAAGACGTCTGTTGATATTCATGAAATAAAATGGAAAAATGATTAGCTCCTCTAATTTCTACAAACTTTCCTCCGTCTATCATTTGAGCTAGTTTCATCCCATTTTCTTGACTTATTAAATAGGCCGTTGGATGAAATAAACAATTCGGTGCCCACAATATTAAGGTCGGAACTTGAATAGCAGCATGACATTCGTTAATATTTGGTTTGGTTAAGTTGATTAATTCTTCATTAATAATCCCCTTTCTGGTTTTCGACACAACCGAACCATCATCACAATGTGTAACATCAGCATAGAAATACTGTTCTAAGTAATCATTCCAAGGGCTGAAGAAAGGAATTTCACTTACTTGCGCTTTATAGCCAGCAAATGTTTCATACTGTTTTTCAACTCGTTCAATAGAAGGCTTCAGTAGATCAACAACTTCAGGTCTTAAGTCTTCACCTCCATCGATTAAAATGAGTGAAGAAACCATTTTGGGATACATGGATGAGAAAACAACACCAATCATTGCTCCTAATGAATGTCCAACCAAAATCACTTGGTCTAGATTTAACTGTTGAATAATCTTGTTAATATCTTCTGCATGCTGTTTTACAGAATAGCCCGTTTGCGGTTTTTCACTATCACCCCGGCCTCTGAGATCTAAAGCTAACACACGATAACGATGAACTAACCGTTCCGCGATAGCATCCCAGCACCGAGCATTGGCCGTTAATCCATGTATACAAAGAACAGTCTCTTCACATTGTCCGCCATAATCAACGATGTGGAACTGTAATCCATTGGCTACTATTTTCTTGTCTCTCATAACCCACCTCCTCTTTATGCTTAAATTGCTTAAATACACTGTAATCGTCAACAGTTGCACTCCAGTTACAAAAATAAAAAAGCACTAGTATGAATGGTAATAGGTAACTTAGACGTTTCATGATGAGATACAACAAAAAGAGGTATCAATCCTATAATGATTGACACCTCTTTCATGTTTTTCAAAACGGAAGCGGACCCAAAGGCTTAATTATGCCAAAATCTATGTTTTCTGTGTTGTCTTGAAATATAATCATTTTTTTCGGTTATGTTGTTAATTCACTTACACCCATCTTTATTACTTATACAATTTGATCTATATTATCGGGCTCCTTAATGATATCTAGCATACGAAAGGTTGATTCCATCGGCTCAACCCCAAGCTCTTGCTCTAAATTTTTTCTACATTTTTCAAACATTCTTAATGCGTATGAACGGTTATGTTTTCGATAGTAACAATACATCAATAATCGATAGGCTTCTTCCCAACAACGATCGATGAGAAGAATCGATTCACATAAAGCAATCGCTTCATCAAACTCCTCCTCTGCTAAATATAACTGTGCCAGCTTCTCAGACCCCCGCAAATATAAAAATGAAAATCGCTCTCTTTCTTCACTGCACCAATCGTTATACTTTCTAGACGGTAAAAATTCTTCAATATATAATTCTAAGCCACGTTTTAATTTATCTTTAGCTAGAAAAGCGTCCGTTTCCTCAATTCCTTCTTGCACTAATTCTCGAAAAGCAACGCAATCGATATCAAATGACGCTTCTTCATTTAACCCGTACATACTTCCTTCACGAATAACAAAAAAAGGAACTTCTCTCGGTTTTCTTTCTGGCTCTAGTACTTTATTTAATGCATTTAGCGCGACCTTAAAGTCTCGATTGGCTGCTTCTTCCTCAACCTCTCCCCATAAATGGGAAATCAGTTCTGTTTTTGAAAGCATTCTCCCTTTCTTCGTTAAGAAGAGTTGAAATAATTCTTTTGCCTTTTCACGCTTCCACATCTTATCTGCCACTTTTTGATCACCAAGCCAAACTTGAAAATCTCCAAAGAGTTGAACCTTTACTGTATAACCTGGATGGAACGTTAATTGTTCATAGCCTAGCCTTACAAATATGGATGAAATTTTTTCCATTCGCACGTGCTGCTTTTTGGCTTCTATTAACATCGGGATCACTTCTTGTACATCTTTTGGTCCATATAAAGATGAGGTAGTTAACAAAAAATCATACTCATAATGGGTAATACAACGTAAAAATTGATCGATATATGAACTGAAGCTTACTTCTTCGTTGGCAAAGGTTAGTTTACTTAACCAGAATAAACTAGCAGTTTCTCCAAATCGACATCCACACTGATCGAACCCCTCACTGCTCAATAAAAGCTCTTTTTTGGCATCCACCCACTTTTTCTCATAGAATGTTGCAATTCCTAGAGCTAGATGAACATATGAGGATAACCATACATCCTTTACTCGTGTCGGTTCTTCCAATGCCATAATTCCTGCGTTTTTGGAGGCTTCGTATTTCCCTAGTTTTCCATATAATAAACATAGTCCTAAGTACGCTTCTGATTTTCCTCTAGACATCTTAATTTGTTCCATTAAATCTAAAGCTGTCTCATAGCAATGAACGGCTAATTCAGGATTATAACGCTTCTGAATTTGCACAGCATGCCCCATTCTAATCCAACCACACGCTTCTACAAATGGCGCTTTTCTCGAGGTCCCTCTTAATATCCCTTGTTCAGCTAATCGTTTGGAACGCTCTGCTTCACCCATATACGAATACACAATGGACAAAATTAAATCTGTTTCGCGATGGGAACGTGATAATTCTTTAAGGTTTTCTGTTTTTTGTTTCGATTGCTCGAGTAATTGCCTTGCTTTTTCAAGACGTCCCGTTCGTAAATACAGTCTAGACTCTAGTTCTTCTTTTTCATAATTAGAATCTAACTGTTTACACTTATTCAGCCATTTCTCTGCCTCATATGCTTTTCCTAAATTAACAAGATTTTCTGCCATTAAACTATAGAGATGAAGGATTCTTATTTCTTTTTTACTGCTCTTTTCCATTAGAGATATAGCTCGAGCTAAGTAGTCGTCCGCTTTAGCTGGTTGTATGGTATCAAGGAAGATTTTTGCTTTACCTTCATTTCCTAGGCTCTCACCAACTAAATCCCCTTCTTTACACGCAAGTTGAATTAATTGATTATAGTTTGTAAGCGCTTTCTCGTAATGGCAAAAATATCGGTTGGTTTCACCTTCTATAAACCAAATGAGCGGATATTGGTTTTTTATTGAAACGGATAAATGCTCTATGAAACTAGATAACAAATCGATTTTACCAATGGCTAATAGATCTAAACCGTGTGCTTGAATTATACTTGCTGCTTTTCTATAATCCTTAATTTCCGAATAATGATAAATCACTTTTTCGTATTGAGCACATTGTTCAAAATACTCCGCTAATTTAAAATGAAGTGACTCATACAGACTATACTCTTTTTGTAATTGTTGAAGTAAAAAGTCTTTGAATAAGGCATGGTACCTATATTGATCTGGTCCAACTTGATATATAAATAAGTTTTGTTGAACTAAGATATTTAACAATTCACTTGTATTATTGATTTCTAAAATCTCTTCTATTAATTTAGGGTTGAGGTCTTCAAAAATACTAGTATTTAGTAAAAAGTTCTGTATGTCCTTTTGCTGTTTCGAGAATACCTCTAATGCTAAATAACGAAACAACTCTTCATTCGTATCGGCTTCCCATTCATTATCTCTTATATGATCAACAAACTTCATTTGCTGCCAAACCATTTGAATGGCGATAATCCAACCTTCTGTTTTTCTATATATATGTTCAACTTCATCGTCTTTGATTGATATCTGATAAAAGTCAGAAAACAAAACTTCTACTTCATCTTTTGAAAAGGCCAATTCACTTTCCGTGATCTCTACTAAATCACCATGGACGATCATTTTCGTAAAAACTTCCCATGTAGGTCGTGTGCGACTTGAAATAATAAGATGAACATGCTTCGGGAGGTGCTGAATAATAAACAATAACCAACTTTCTATTGGTTTACTAGCTTCTACAAGATGAAAGTCATCAATAACTACAATAAAATGTTCTCTTACTTTCATTAACTCATTTACATATTCTGAGGCAAGATATTCAATTTCTTCTTCAAGGTTAAGAACATTTTCTGTCATTAAATAGTCCAATAAACGCTGACCAAAATCACCATATTGTTGTTGAACAGAATAAATCATATGAATAATAAAGGGATGGATATGATCTTCATCTTTTGTGATTGAATACCAACAAAATCGTTTTTCTTGATGTTTTAAATAAGACGCAATCGATGTACTCTTTCCATAGCCTGGCCCTGAATGAACAAGAGTTAAACGACTTCTTTCCATTTCTCTCATTTTCCTCATTAAGTGAAGGCGCCCAATATTCGTTTCTTTAAGAATTGGAGGAGTAAACTTTGTTTGTACAACCGGTATTCTTTTTTTCAACACGTAAAACCTCCTCTTTTTTTGAATATTCCCATTTTAACATAAAAAAGGTACATATTAGGATACTAAATTGTAAAATCGTTTAGCTTCACAAAAGTATACTGCTAACTCCGTATCGAATAGAACACAACAAATAAATACTGACCTATTAAATAGCATAGAAAATAGAGGTGAAAATCACTTATGATTTTCACCTCTATTTCATTATTTTTGTCCTACAGCCATAATTAAATGGCAGTCTTATATATTTGTTATTAATTTATTTGATGAAGGATGAGCTGAAGGCCTTCCAATCCAATAACCTTGGGCAAGGTCAACACCTATTTCTTTACAATAGGCTAACTCTTCTTCTCTTTCAATTCCTTCCGCTAAAAGGATGATCCCATTCGCATTTGCTACTTCTTGTATCTCTTTTAATTTTTGTTGCTTTTCTTTGTCCATGTCACAATGATCGACTAAATGACGATCTATTTTTGCATAGTTTGGGTTAAGTTCTTTTAAGACTTCAATCGTTGAATAACCTGTTCCAATATCATCTAATGCTACATGTATCCCATGCTGTTTGTATGTTCTAAAAATCTTTTTTAAATGGTCTATATTCTCAATTTTCTCGGTTTCAACTACTTCAAATACTAAGTCACTCGGATTTACATTAAATTGTTCTACGACTTTAAATGTACTCTTTAAACAATGGTTAGGATCATAGATCGATGATGGTAAGAAATTAATAAAACGTTTCTGTCCCTCTTCTAAAAGCTTTGCACCAACTTCAATTGAACCTATTCTTGCCTGGCTGTCTAACAATGATTGCAAACCAGCTCGTTGTGAAAACGCAAAAAGTTCTCCTGGAAAGAAGGGGTAATCTGTGTCTTTTGGTCTTAATAAAAATTCATATCCGAAGACTTTCCCATCATTTAATTGAATAATGGGCTGAATATGATGTGTGAATTTACGCTTATTAATAATCGTTACAAAGTCACGATCGCTAATTCGTGTGTGTAGTTGATCAAATGGTGTCATCGTTGGAAAGAGAACAGGTTGATTTTCTACTTGGTCATCGATCCAGCTTCCAAACACCCCTGTTGAGTTGCCTTGTAACAGAAGGTCAATATCATTAACGATCTGTTCTAGCATTGTAAAAGAATGATATCGTATTTTTAACACTTGCTTATCTGACTCAACTTCATACTTTTGTTTGATACAACTCTCTAAAACTAGAAAATTAAATTCTATTTTACAATAAATGAGTAATGCCCCTTGTTCACTAAGATCAGGAAAGGAAGAGCAACTCGAACATACTGTCATCTTATATCCCCCAATTAACCTTTTTTTTAATAAAGCTTTATGATGAGATGGTATTGAAAAGTTAAAAAACAACACTCAATATTCTGAGCCCTACTATTCAAATCGTCTCATTAGTAGATATACCCAGTTACTTATGGTCTAAAATACAGTATCTATAAGTATTTTATCCTATTTCTATAGTAAAAACCATGACTGATTTTAGCGAATCGCGTAAGACAAAGTAGAAATTCATTACTTATTTGCTATTTCGTAACTAGATTAGCAGTATGAGTAGAACAAAAAATGCGAGGTGCCTCTTGAAAGAGACATCTCGCATTTTTTAATTAAATAGCGCTGTTAACCTTTCAGTTCCTGAAAGGAGTGGGAAATTAACATTTCACACGATGAGCCCAAAATCAACGGATATCGACAGTATTATTTAACATGGCTAACTAAATAAAACCTTCAATTAGTTCTATTCATCATATATTTTGAGTAATGACTGTACAGCTAGTGTTGGTGAGGTTTCACCATTTATTAGCTGTTTTTCGATAGAGGGAAAGTTTTCTTTTACTTTTTCGTTTTGGTAGAAACGTGTTTTTAACTGATCCTCAATTAATGTCCTTACCCAATCTAGCATTTGTTTTTTCCGCCGCTCATCAAACACACCGGTGGATTTCGTTTCCTGCTCGTATCTTTGGATGACTTCCCATATATTGGGTACACCTTCACCTGTTAAAGCAGAGACTGTATAAGCTTGCGTTTCCCATCCTTTTGTTGCCGGTTGAAGAAAATGGAGTAACCGATTGTATTCCGCTCTGGCGTTTAAAGCAGCTTGCTTATTGCTTCCATCTGCTTTATTAATAAAAATGGCATCCGCAATTTCCATAACACCTTTCTTCATTCCCTGCAATTCATCACCAGCTCCGGTTAGCATAATCACAAGGAAGAAGTCTACCATTGAACGGACGGTGATTTCACTCTGTCCAACACCTACCGTTTCAACGATAATAACGTCATAACCCGCTGCTTCACAAATAAGTAAAGTTTCACGGCTTTTTCTAGCTACCCCGCCCAATGTTCCACCAGCAGGAGACGGACGGACGTACGCATTTTGATTTCTTGAGAGATTTTCCATTCGCGTTTTATCTCCTAGGATACTCCCCTTCGATAAACTACTAGATGGATCAACTGCTAATACGGCGACCTTATGGCCTTGGTCACATAACATTGTGCCAAATGCTTCGATGAGCGTACTTTTTCCTGCTCCAGGAACACCTGTAAATCCGATACGAATCGAGTTTCCCGTATACGGCATTAATTTCTTCAACACTTCTTGACCGAGTTGGATATGCTTATGTGAGTTACTTTCAACTAAAGTAATGGCTTGAGCTATAATCGCACGATTACCTGCTAGTACTCCTTCTACATAATCGTCAACAGAAAGCTGACGGCGACGAGGATACGTACTCCCAGCCACCGTTTTTTTATTGCTTGTCATACCGTCATGGCCACCTTCAGTTCCTTTCAGGTAGTGACTCGCATAACCTTCAGCTTGATCTGTTGCCCATTCGGGTCTAGATCTGTCGTCGTTACTCATTGCTATCCTCGTAACCAAGTCTACGATTTACTTCTACTAGTACTTTTTCAGCTGCAACTGGAATGACTGTTCCAGGTCCGAAAATAGCAGCAGCACCTTTTTCTTTTAAGTAATCGTAATCTTGGGCTGGAATAACCCCGCCAATTACTACTGCGATATCGCCGCGTCCTAGACGCTCTAACTCAGCAACTACTTGTGGTAAAAGTGTTTTATGACCAGCTGCTAACGAACTTACACCTAATACGTGAACGTCGTTTTCAACTGCTTGTAACGCTGCTTCTTCCGGCGTTTGGAATAACGGTCCGATATCAACATCAAAGCCTAAATCAGCAAATGCAGTTGAAATAACTTTAGCACCTCGGTCGTGTCCATCTTGGCCCATTTTAGCAACCATAATTCTCGGTCTGCGTCCTTCGCGCTCTTCAAACTCGTCCGTCATTTCACGAACGACTTTCACTTGTTCTGCATCTCCAAACTCTGAACTATATACCCCACTAATCGACCTAATCACCGCCTTATGTCTTCCTGCTACTTTTTCAATCGCATCAGAAATTTCACCTAAGCTAGCACGCACGCGAGCTGCTTCAACCGAAAGCTCTAGTAAGTTTCCTTTACCTGTTTCAGCTGCTTGAGTGATTGCATTTAAAGCCGCATCGACTTTCACTTGATCACGCTCAGCTCTTAATTTTTCCAGTCGACGAAGTTGCGCTTCTCTAACTGCCGTATTGTCAATATCAAGAATTTCAATTGGATCTTCTTTTTCTAGACGATACTTGTTCACACCGATTATGGACTCTTTACCCGAATCGATATGGGCTTGGCGTCTTGCCGCTGCTTCTTCAATACGCATTTTCGGAAGACCTGTTTCAATCGCTTTAGCCATCCCCCCAAGCTCTTCAACTTCTTGAATGTGAGCCCATGCTTTTTGAACGAGTTCAGCTGTTAACGATTCAACGTAATATGAACCACCCCAAGGATCTAATACATTCGTAATTCCTGTTTCATCTTGAAGGTAGAGTTGCGTATTACGAGCGATTCGAGCTGAAAAATCTGTTGGTAAGGCGATCGCTTCATCTAATGCATTGGTGTGTAAAGATTGTGTATGGCCTAATGCTGCAGCCATCGCTTCAATACAAGTTCGTGTTACGTTATTAAATGGATCTTGTTCCGTTAAGCTCCATCCTGATGTTTGTGAATGGGTACGGAGTGCTAATGCTTTCTCATTTTTCGGATTAAACTGTTTCATCAGTTTCGCCCAGATGAGTCGTCCTGCTCTCATCTTAGCTACTTCCATGTAATAGTTCATTCCGATCGCCCAGAAGAAGGATAAGCGTGGTGCGAATTTATCGACATCAATACCTGCTTTTAATCCCGTCTTAACGTATTCCAAACCGTCTGCTAGTGTATAGCCTAATTCGATATCAGCTGTAGCACCAGCTTCTTGCATGTGGTAACCCGAAATACTAATGCTATTGAATTTCGGCATATACTTGGACGTGTATTCAAAAATGTCTGCAATGATTTTCATTGACATTTCAGGACCGTAAATATACGTATTACGTACCATGTATTCTTTTAAAATATCATTTTGTATCGTTCCAGAAAGAAGTTCCTGCTTAACACCTTGCTCCTCAGCGGCAACGATATAGAAAGCCATAACAGGCAGAACGGCACCATTCATTGTCATCGATACAGACATTTGATCTAGTGGAATACCGTCAAATAAGATCTTCATATCTAAGATCGAGTCAACAGCAACCCCAGCTTTACCAACGTCACCAACAACACGGGGGTGATCCGAGTCGTAACCGCGGTGAGTGGCTAAGTCAAACGCTATGGATAGACCTTTTTGTCCCGCTGCTAGGTTACGTCTGTAAAACGCATTACTTTCTTCTGCAGTTGAAAATCCTGCATATTGACGAACGGTCCAAGGACGCGCTTTATACATCGCTGGATACGGTCCTCTAAAGAAAGGCGCGATCCCTGCTACATAGTCAAGGTGTTTCATCCCATCCGTATCCTCTTTTGTATAAAGAGGCTTCACATCGATTTTTTCTGTCGTGTGAAACGTTAATTCTTCTAATGAAGCATCTGCCGTCTGTTCTGCTTGCTTGCGCCAGTTGTCTAAATTAGAAGCAGGTTTATCTGCTGTAAAAGAAATATTCGTAAAATCTGGCTTCGTCATCCTTTAACAACTCCTTTCTCAACTTGAAGCTTATGTAAAACTTCATAACAGTTGGAACGAAGATGAACGAATTCGTCTACACCAGCATTATGATAATTCACTTCATCTTCCTCAGCCGGCTTACCAGCAATCATAACTGTAACCTCTTTGTTATCTTGTTTGATTGATTGAGCAATATCAGCAGCTTGCTCTTGATAGCTTTCATCTTTACCACAGATGACGACAACACTTGCCTTTGAGTCAACCGCTGCTTGAGCTGCTTCAGCACTTGTCATAAAGCCATTATTTCGGATCACTTCAAACCCGCCTATCTCAAAGAAACCTGCAGTAAAATCTGCACGAGCCTTATGGTTAGGGATTGGTCCAAGGTTTGCAAGGAATACTTTAATCGACTCACCTTGTTCTTTTGCATATAGTTCATTGGCTTGGCGAAGTTCTTCAAACAGTTCTGCACCTCTGCTAGCAACGATCGGTTCAATCACCAGACTTCTTTCTGTTTGACGTAAACCGCTTGCAAGATCAGCTACAGCTGCACCGTTAAGGGCATATTGAACAGCTTGATCAACTGTATTTGTTTCAGCTGTGAATTGAACAGGTACTACTGCAGCATTCAATTTTTCACTAACATATTGCTCGACCTGCTCTGTGTCATCTTCTGGTACGACATCAATTGCTTTTTCAGTCGTATTAGCATACATGTTTGTTCCAACAAAAATGTCTTTACGTTGTGCAATGTTATTTAGACGGCTCGCCTTCGTTTCTGCGACTTTCTGTTGCGGCATTCCAGCTTTTAATGCCTCGATAATCCCACCTGTTTGTTCAACTTGTTGGAAGAGTGCCCATGCTTTTTCTGCCAGCTCATTCGTTAGCACTTCAACGTACCAAGATCCGCCAGCTGGATCCGTCGTTTTTCCAATATGAGATTCTTCTTGTAGAATAATTGAGATATTACGAGCAATTCGACGAGAGAACGGTGTTGATTTTTGAATTGCTTCATCAAATGGACTAACGTGGATACTATTAGCACCGCCAACTGCAGCTGCAAATGCTTCTGAAGTCGTTCTAAGCATATTTACATACGGATCGTATTTTGTTTTCGTCCACGAGGATGTTCGTGCATGAATAGTAAGAGTTCCATCACTTTCATCCCCGCCGAATGCTGTTACAACTTGAGACCAAAGGATGCGCGCTGCTCTTAACTTACTAATTTCCATAAAATAATCAGAGCCAACTGAGAACACAAAGCGAATCGATTTCGCTGCATCCTTAACTGAAACCCCGCGAGAAGTAAGTGCCTGTAAGTACTCAACTCCTGTAGCTAAAGCAAATGCCAACTCTTCAACAGCACTGCTTCCACCATTATGATACGGCGTTCCTTCTACAAGTACAGTTTGAAGAGACGGTGCATTTTCAGTTGACCATTTCACTGTATCTGCCATCACGTTATAACACTCTTCTAATGTATACTCAATCGAACCATTTTCAACTAATTGTCCAACCGGATCCATTCCTACTACACCTTGTAGTTGTGGAACTTCGATATTGTTCTTTTTTGCTGCGGCTATAAGAACTGCTAGTACTGGTACCGAATTAGCTCCTGCGTGAATATGAACAGGAATATTCGCTAGATCGATGTCTTCAATTGCCGTTTGCATGTCTTCTGCATTAGTGACATTTAATCCTGAGTGACCGATCAATTGTTTAGCTTCTTCTAAGCTCAGCCCTTTTTTAGTAACCTCATCTAATACGATATTTAATGCTGTTTGACCACGCGATAAATCGTGTTTAGCCACAAGATTAAACTGTTTAGGTGTTGATGTTGTAAGCTCTTGACTTATTTCCCATGCTTTTTCTTTAGAAGGGACAGCCCCAGCTCCTCTTAAGAATGGACTTTGTCCAGGAAGTGAATCGATAAAAGGTAGATCTTGTGTATCTTTTTGCTGATACATCGGCTGCAAGGAAATTCCTTCATACGTTTTAGTTACTAATTTTTTTTCAAAAGAAGCACCTTTTAACGACTTTTCCGTTACTTGACGCCATTCATCATAGGATGGTACTGGAAATTCCCAAAATGGTTCTAATGCTTTTTTATCTTCCATAATAGTTGCGGTAAGCACTCCAAAGAATACTTACCGCTCTCTCCCTTCTTATTATGATACTATCATACGATTTACTCCGTCCGACCGAGTCGGCTCTCTCCACGTGTTCTATCTATTATATATAAACTACTTTAGGTCCCTCTCCTGCCCGCACTCTTTTTTTATAGCGGGATGTTTCCATGTTTTTTCTTCGGTAATGATTTCTTTTTATTTTTAAGCATATCTAATGCACTTGCTAAGCTCTTTCTCGTATCACGTGGGTCGATAACATCATCGACAATTCCGTTTGCCGCTGCAACATACGGATTCGCAAAACGCTCACGGTACTCTTGAATTTTTGCTGCTCTCGTTGCTTCTGGATCATCACTTTCACGAATTTCTTTCGAGAAAATAATATTTGCTGCACCTTCTGGACCCATTACCGCAATTTCAGCATTCGGCCAAGCAAATACTAGATCGGCTCCAATCGCTTTACTGTTCAGTGCAACATACGCACCACCAAAAGCTTTACGAAGAATGACTGTAATCTTTGGCACTGTTGCTTCGGAATAGGCGTATAAGATTTTTGCACCGTGACGAATAATTCCGCCGTGTTCTTGTTGTACACCTGGAATAAATCCACTAACATCTTCAAACGTAATGATCGGAATATTAAAGCAATCACAGAAACGAATGAAGCGTGAACATTTATCCGAAGAGTCGATGTCAAGTCCACCAGCCATCATTTTTGGATTGTTTGCTACAATACCTACTGTTTCACCGTTAATACGGCCAAAACCATTTACGATATTCTTCGCAAACTTAGGCTGGACTTCCATAAACTCACCATCATCAAGAATTAAAGTGAGAACCTTACGAACATCGTAAACCTTTGTCCCATCAACAGGAACAACTTCAAGTAATTCATCGATACGCTCATTTATAGCCTTCTTCTCTTTTGGCTCTACTACTGGTGGTTTTTGTTCGTTATTTGGTGGTAAATAACTAATTAACTTACGAACTTCTTGTAAAACTTCCTCTTCAGAAGCTGCAGTGAAGTGAGCATTACCACTTACTGAGGAATGAACACGAGCTCCCCCTAAATCTTCCGCATTAATTTTAGCTCCTGTTACACTCTCAATAACTTTTGGACCTGTAATAAACATTTGACTTGTTTTTTCTACCATGAACACAAAGTCCGTGATCGCAGGAGAATACACAGCTCCACCTGCACAAGGTCCCATAATGACTGAGATTTGTGGAATAACTCCAGAATAAATAGAGTTTCGGTAGAAGATATGTCCATATCCGTCCAGTGAAAGTACACCTTCCTGAATACGAGCCCCACCTGAGTCATTTAAACCGATAAACGGCGCACCGTTTTCAGCGGCTAAATCCATAACTTTTGCGATTTTTTGAGCATGCATTTCCCCTAATGCTCCGCCAAACACTGTAAAGTCTTGGGCAAATAAGAAAACGAGGCGACCATCTACTTTTCCGTACCCCGTTACAACACCTTCACCAGGTGCTTCGGTCATACCAAATTCAGCACTTCTTGTTTCAGTAAAAGGATTAATTTCTACAAATGTATCCTCATCAAGAAGAAGTTCGATACGCTCACGAGCCGTTAATTTACCTTTTGCGTGTTGGGCTTCTATTCGATTTTCACCACCACCAAGTTTAACCTTTTCGCGGCGTTCTTCCATAATATCGAGTTTATCAAACATATCCATCGTCTATTCCTCCATTCTGATCGGTATTTAAGTACTGCTATTACGCAAGTTTAACGAGGAATAAAGGTTGACCGTATTCAACTAATTGGCCGTTCTCTACTAAAACTTCAACAATTTCACCATTAACTTCTGCTTCTAGTTCGTTCATTAACTTCATTGCTTCAACGATACAAACAACACTTTCTTGTGTTACTTTATCACCAGCTTTTACATATGGGTCAGAGTCAGGTGATGGAGCAGAATAGAATGTTCCTACCATTGGTGAAGTAATCTTATGAAGGTTTGCGTCTTCTACAACTGGCACAGCTGCTTCTGGTTGTTTTTCTTCTTGAACTGGTGCTGCTGGCGCTGGTGCCGCTGCTGGTGCAGGCGTTGGTGCTGGTGCTGCTACTGGTGCTGCTGTTTCAGCAGGTGCTACGAATTCTGTTGTCGTACCACGTTTAATCGTAACTTCTTGTTTTCCTTCACCTTTAATTGTTAGTTCTGTAATAGTAGATTTGTCAACCGCACGGATAAGTTCTTTAAGATCAGTAATTTTAAACATGTAAAACACTCCTTAGTTTAGTTTGATTGATTTTTTAAGAAAAAGCGTTGATATTCTTGTTTCTCAAGCGCTTCTTTTGTAAGTATTGAATGCATAACAAAATCTGCATAAATGGAAGCTATTTCTTCTATTGAATATCGTCCATTTGATTTATACCATTTATAGGTCCAGTTAATCATTCCGAAAATCCCCATCGATGTAATTGGTACCGGAAGCTCTGGACGAAACTCCCCTTTGTCTATACCTTCTTGTACAACTGTGAACATCATTTCTTTATAACGATCACGTTTTTGTTTTATTGATTGAAAGTAATCTGGTGCTAAATATAAGCTTTCTTGATAAAAAACCGTAACGTGTGGCCTGTACATATCAAACATCATCACAAACGATTTAACAGTTTCATATAAAATTTCAGCTGGAGTATTAAAGGTTTGGTAGGCTTCTTCCGCTTTGTCTAATACATACGTGATAAATGAATCATGGATGGTATAGAGTAATTCGTCTTTTGATTTAAAATTGTGATAGAAACCACCCTTTGAAGTACCACTCGCTTTTGCAATTTTATCAACTGTAACTGCATGAAATCCATTTTCCTCAAATAAATGAAGCGCTGCTTCAGTTATTCGCTCCTTAGTTGATTGTGTCATTACTATTCACCTACCATTTCTGACGGTCGACTTAGAAACCAATATTAAACTTTATTTTTTTCTAAGAACTTTGTATCAAAGTTACCAGAAATAAAGTCTGGGTGTTCTAAAAGTCGAAGGTGGAACGGTATCGTCGTTTCAACACCATCTATAACGAATTCATTAAGTGCTCGTTTCATTCTCGCAATAGCTTCTTCACGATCTCTACCATGAACGATTAACTTTGCAATCATTGAATCATAGAATGGTGTAATCGTATAGCCCGGATATACAGCACTATCAACTCGAACGCCTAATCCACCTGGTGGTAAATACATCTCAATCTTTCCTGGTGATGGCATAAAGTTTTTATCTGGATTTTCCGCATTAATACGACATTCAATTGACCATCCATCAATTTGGATGTCTTCTTGAGTAAATGAAAGTTTAACACCACTCGCTACTAATATTTGTTCCTTTATTAAGTCTACCCCTGTTACTAATTCAGATACAGGATGTTCAACTTGAATACGAGTATTCATTTCCATGAAATAAAAGTTTTTATGTTTATCTAATAAAAATTCTACCGTACCAGCTCCGCAGTAACTAACAGCTTGAGCTGCTTTTAAAGCGGCCTCACCCATTTTTGTGCGTAGTTCTTCATCAAGTGCTGGTGATGGTGCTTCTTCAATTAATTTTTGGTGTCGACGTTGAATAGAGCAATCTCTCTCTCCTAGATGGACAACATTTCCGAAACTATCACCAATAATTTGAATTTCAACGTGGCGCGGTTCTTCAACAAATTTTTCTAAATAAACACCAGGGTTACCGAAAGCGGTTTCAGCTTCTTGCTGAGCCATTGAAATTGCCTTTTTTAAATCAGCCTCAGTCTGAGCTACACGCATTCCTTTACCACCACCGCCTGCTGTTGCTTTAACCATAACAGGGAAGCCGATATCTCTAGCAGTAACGAGTGCATCTTCAATATCCTCAATAATTCCATCCGTACCAGGTACGATTGGAACACCTGCTGCTTGCATCGTATCACGAGCAACTGCTTTTGCTCCCATTTTATTGATCGCTTCTGGTGAAGGACCGATAAATGTAATATTATGCTCCGCACATTTCTCAGCAAAATCTGCATTTTCAGCTAAAAACCCGTAGCCTGGGTGGATAGCATCTGCTCCAGTACTCACTGCAACACTTAATATATTAATCATATTTAAGTAACTCTTACTTGAAAGGTGTGGTCCAATGCAATATGCTTCATCTGCTAAGTGAACATGTAATGCTTCTTTGTCTGCTTCTGAATAAACAGCTACTGTCTCTATACCTAATTCTCTACAAGCACGGATAACTCGGACAGCGATCTCTCCTCGGTTGGCAATCAATACCTTTTTAAACATTCTCTCACCCTTTTTCCGCTTATACAGCCTTCTTTTTTATCAAGACCGACTAGTCAGTCTGTATACCTGAATTTTATGAAAATTAACGAGAATTGTCAAGGTATTGTTTGAAACTAGTCTTTAACTCACTATTGTTAACAAGCAATAGTTATATAGTTAACGATTCGTTTTATGATCAAGTTAGGTACACGAAATTTTAATATTTATAAACTACTAAGCAATTATTAGTTAACATTGTTTTTTGTTTTCACTCATTTTGCATTAAATTTTTTTTATTTAATGTCTCTTTTTACAAAGATTGTTGCTCCGTGCTTTTGGACCGTAAGTCAAGCGAATGCTTGGCTCTTCACGCTATGCGTGAAGCTTTTGAAAATAAAATAACAAAGTTTTCGAAGACAGTCTATTTTATAGTCGACATAGAAAAAAGATTCCCCGAAAAATCTTCGGGAAATCTTAATCTATTTTTTGTATCTATTCATGTTCGGGTGTTTTACTTGCATATAACCTATTAATTGATTTTAAACTGTTTCATTAAATCTTGTAACTCCTCTGCTAGATTAGCTAAGCTTTGTGCATCCACTGCAATCTTTCTTGCTGATTCCGCTTGCTCGTAACTCGTGGCACTTACTTCCTCTGCACCTGCTGAAGCTTGCTCGGTAACAGCAGATATGCTTTCCATATCTTGTCCAATTTCTTGGCCAATCGTTGTTAATTGTTGAACAGCATCGTGAATTTGTGTGTTTTTAGATAATACACTCTCAACATAGGTCGCGATCTCTCGAAATGCATCACCGGCTTCTTGTACTGTTTTCTTGCCGTCTTGTACGACATTAGATCCACCTTCAATCGCTTGAACCGCACGGGAGCTTTCTTCTTGAGTTTCATGAATTAACGTTGCAATTTTTGTTGCAGACTCATTTGTTTCCTTTGCGAGTTTTCTTACTTCATTGGCAACTACCGCAAATCCTTTACCTTGTTCACCAGCTCTAGCTGCTTCAATGGAGGCATTGAGCGCTAATAAGTTCGTTTGTTCCGCAATGTTTGTAATTATTTCAATAATATTACCAATCTCTCTAGATTGTTGATCGAGTTTTCTAATGATCATTTTTGCTTGATCTACTGATTGATGAATATCATTCATACTGACAATCGCAGCTTCTGCTGATCCCTGTCCTTTAAAAGCAACATCTTTACTTTGAGACGATGTTGCAATGACATCATCCGTATAGCATGCAATTTTATTAACCGTATTTAGCATCGTATTCATTCGATCTGTAGTGTTCGTAACTGAATCTGCAATATCTGTCGTACCAGATGCTAATTCATTAATCGTTACTGCCACTTGTTCGGCTGAACTTTTCGTTTCTTCACTTGAAATAAGCATTACATCTGATGACGTCTTTACTGTTGTAGATACTTTTTCAATTCTTAATAATAATTCCTGGATTTTTTTGATCATGGCATTAAAGTTGGAGCCGAGAGTACCAACCTCATCATTTGACTCATATTCTGAAGCAATCGTTAAATCTCCTTGTGCAACCTTTGTTGTTAGTTCACTTAGTCTCTGAATAGGTGTGACTAACTTTCTTGCAAAGATAATAATAATGATAAACGTAAAGCCTAGTACGACTGCTGTAGTCACAAAAGATAACATAGCTAAATAAGATAGATTACTTGTAATTTCTTCGACCGGGGCGGAAATGATTAAACCCATTTGTGTAGCTGGAATTAAAGTATAGTAGGCAAAACTATCCAGCCCATTATCTACAAACTGATCCGCTCCAGTTTCACCTCGCAATGTGGATGAAACAATACTAGCTAATTGTTCATTGTCTGTTTCTAATAAATTTACTTCCCCAATATAGTCTTGATTAGGATGAGCGATGATTGTTCCTAAGTGGTTAACAAGAAACGCATACCCCTTTTCACCTATTTGTAATTCTGATACTAATTGCACAATTTCTCCGATTGGGATTGTTGCTATAATTACGCCAATATTTTTTTGACCATTATGAACAGGAACTGCAATGGCTACTACTTGTTCACCACTTGCCCTTGATACGATTGGCTCTGAAACAGCAGTTTCATTGGTTTCCAATACTTGAATAAAATAATCACGATTTGATACGTCAGCTTCCGTTCGACCTTGTGAAATTGCATTTCCTTTCAGGTCTGAATATAATATCATTTCATAATCACTGGTTCGATTAAACTCTGAAATAATATAGTTCACAATATCTTCCCTGTCATTAGACTTTAATGTCTCCGTGTTAGCCATTACTTCAACTTGTCTAATACGCTGTTCAAAGTAATGGTTAATGTATCGTTGCGCGTTTTCTAAACTAATCTCTGATTTTTCAGTAAATTCAACTTCTAAAAAATCTTTCGCCTTATCCTGATTGATGTAGGCTACGACAATTAATGCAACTGCAACGATTGGTAGCATGACGAATAATAATTTCATTTTTAAACTTTTCATGATATTCCCCCCACCCATTTCTATATAATCTCTCTTTTGCGCTGTAACTCATTAGTTATGATTCCCTAATACTGATCAGCGCCTCGAAAATGAAGCGATTTCAAGAATGTTAGTTATTTTTTCGTGACTATAAACACAAGTCATTATACCTAATAGAGAGTTACAGATGATTAACACTTAGTTTAAGCAACCTCCTATATATCCATGAAAAAACTTAACTTACCTCCTTATTCCTTTAATTTCGCTTCATTTATTCTACTATCGGTTATGTTTTAGTTATTTTCAATAGTTTTGTATGAAAAGTTAAAATTTTTAAACGATTTATATCCATTGAGACTTTATACCTATAAACACTAATGATATATTGAAATTATTTCTTACATGATCAATGAAAAAATCTGCTCTCTATCTAACCATTATCTTTCTGTTTCATCCAAAGTGCTCCTGTACAAAAAAAAGTGTTTTATTAACATAATTTATGTATTAACTTTATATTTTTATTTTTCCTTTTTTCATAATTTGTGTCGAATTTACATAAATTTAAACTGTAACCCCTTTCACCATTTCCTTTAATAGCTAATACATATATAGTACATATACTTATTAATGTCCTCTTGTGGTCTTTACTTGGAAATTGCTTCAAAAAAATGATCACATATATAGACTATTTCGACATGATATGCTAATAATAGTTAGAAAAAGGAAAAGGAATTAATTTATTTATGAATAATAAAGGAAAGGTGATGACTGTGGGCTATAATGCATTAAAAATGAAGAAGTTGTTGGAAGTTGATCGTTTTTTACATGGCACGTATGAAGATGTTAAAGAAAAAGTTGGTTGTGAAGATACTGCACTTGAGATGGTATTTCAAACTTATGTCATGAAAGAAAAAATCCTTCAAAATGCTTACGTTCATCTAACGTAATACGTGAGAATATTTAATGAACAACCTTAAGATCTATCTCTCAAATGATATACTGAAAGAATAAAGAAGCATCCTCCCTTTCCAAAAGGACAGGATGCTTCTAATTTTATAGCTAAGTTAAGTTAAGTTAAGTTAAGTTAAGTTAAGTTAAGTTAAGTTAATCATCGGCATTATATCAACAATTATATATAACAATATTTTTTACTAGTCGAACCTTGTAAATTATTTTTTGAACACAACAATTTGTTCTTCAATTACGTCTACTTTCACAGCCTTTACATCTTCTTCATCGATAATTAAATCGACAATTGGATCTTCAATTTTTTCTTGAATCGCTCTTCTCAAAGGACGCGCACCAAAGTTTGGATCGTATCCTTTTTCTACAAGCATTTCTTTTGCCTCGTTTTTGATTTCAATATTCAGTGATTGTTCTTCTGCTTTTCTAAACACATCTTCGAGCATTAAATCAACAATTTGCATCAGATGTTCTTTTTCTAGCTGATTAAAATGGACTGTTGAGTCAATTCGATTTAGAAACTCCGGTTTGAAGTACTGATCGAGTATCTTGGCATTACTTGTCATAATAATCACTGTATCTTTAAAGCTAATAGTGCGTCCGTGACTATCTGTAAGTCTTCCGTCTTCAAGAATTTGCAAGAAGAGGTGTTGAACTTCAGGATGTGCTTTTTCTATTTCGTCTAAGAGAACGATACTATAAGGATTTCTGCGAATTTGTTCCGTTAACTGTCCCGCTTCTTCATGCCCTACATAGCCAGGTGGTGAGCCAATCAATTTAGAAACGGTGTGTTTTTCCATATACTCGCTCATATCTAATCGAATAAGAGCGTCTCTATTTCCAAATAGTTCTTCAGCCAATACTTTTGTTAGTTCTGTTTTTCCTACCCCTGTTTGACCTACAAACATGAAAGAGGCAATCGGACGATTCGAACGACTAAAGCCTGCACGGTTTCTTCGGATCGCTTTCGCTACCGCTTCGACAGCCGCAGCTTGACCAATGACTTTATTTGCGAGTTGAACTTGTAAGTTTCTTAGCTTTTCTTGCTCACTTTGTTGTAATTTTCGAACAGGGATGCCCGTTTTCTTTTCAATTAAAAGTTGAATGTCCTCAACCGTTACCGCTGGGTCATTATTTTCTGCGTGTTTCAGCTTTTCTTCTAATTGTAGTTCTTCTTGACGTAATTTCGCGGCTGTTTCATAGTCTTCTTTTTCAGCAGCTTTTATTTTTTCCTTTTGAATAGCTTCTAACCTTGCTTCAATATTTGCTTGTTTATTGCTCGCATCTTTTAAATTGCATTTTGAACCTGCTTCATCCAGTAAATCGATGGCCTTATCTGGGAGCTGTCGATCTTGTATGAAACGATGTGAAAGTTCAACGCAAGTCTTAATAACTTCTTCAGGATATTTTACACCGTGGTAAGCTTCATATTTTGGCGCTAGTCCTTTCAATATCGTAATCGCATCATCTACAGACGATTCATTGACCTTAATCGGTTGAAAACGTCTTTCAAGTGCGCCATCCTTTTCAATATCGCGGTACTCTTTAAGAGTTGTTGCCCCTATGACTTGGATTTGCCCACGGGCTAACGCAGGTTTCAATATATTTCCTGCATCCATTGAACCTTCTGTTTTTCCTGCACCAACGAGCTGATGAATTTCATCAATAAAAAGTACAGTATTCTGGTTGGCTTCTAACTCAGCTAAGAGCTGCTTCATTCGTTCTTCAAACTGTCCTCGATATGAAGTTCCTGAAATAAGTGAAGCGACATCAAGTGAAATGATTTCTTTATTTCGTAATTTAGATGGAACATTTCCTTCAATAATTCTTAGGGCAAGACCTTCAGCAATTGCTGTTTTTCCGACTCCTGGCTCTCCGATAAGCACTGGGTTATTTTTATTACGACGATTTAAGATTTCTGTGACTTGTTCAATTTCATCATCGCGTCCAATTACCGGGTCGATCATCCCCGTTTTCGCAACCTCGGTTACGTTTCTTCCAAATTGTTTTAATACACTCGTTTTTTCAGGTTCGATATTGCATGACCCTGAAGAGCAGTCCTCACCGCTATTTTTTGCCTCGTAATCAAAGGTAGACGTTGAAAACATTGCACCTCTTTTAGCTTCCTTACGAATTTCCTCGTAGCAGTGAGAACATACCGTTAATTCTCTTCTTTGACCATTGACCTCTACTTGTAAAAAGACATTCGCTTCACGGCTTTGACACTTTGTACACTTCATTTTTTTCACTCCTTTTTTGGTCTAATTTGACTTTGACTAACTTTGACCTTTAATTATTTTTAATATATACCAAATGACTATAAATGGCAACTTATTTTTGACTAATTCTGACCTTTTATTTCATTTTTTTATTTTCAGAATTTTGTTACAATGTTTGTATACTCGTTTATAAAAGGATGTGAGTTTATGCTTACCGTCGGCTCTTTTTTCAAACAAAATGCCTCTAAATATCGTGATAAACCTGCTGTCATCTTTCACAATCAAACACATACATACGAAGAACTCAATACTAGAACAAATCAATTGGCAAATGCCTTTACTAAAAGAGGGTTTCAAAAAGGTGACAAAGTTGCTGTATTTATGAAAAATCATTCTACTTATGTTGAAATCATTGGTGCCCTCGCTAAAATTGGTGTCATCCTCGTTCCCATTAACTACCGCTTACTGAGTAAGGATATTGAATATATTCTTAACCATTCTGAATCCCGTGGTGTCATAACGACTGGTGACTATGAATCTATCATTCGTAACATTCTTCCTTTGACTCCGGTCCTAGATACACTTCTTGTCGTAGATGGTCAATCCGACTATCCATTTCATGAATATGAAGCATTTCTTCAATCTGGTTCAACGGAAGAACCTAATGTACCTATTGACGAAACCGATCCGTTTTATTACGGCTATACTTCTGGAACAACAGGAAAACCAAAAGCCGTTGTCATCTCACACCGTTCACGTGTCCTTACTGGCATCGTTGCTGCTTATGAGTACAAAATTGATGAGTCTGACATTCATATTGTTGCTGGACCGATCTATCATGCAGCCCCATGGATTTTCTTACTGATGCAACTTATTGTTGGTGGTACGGTTGTAATACAAGAAACCTTCGATCCGGAACAATTTTTACAATTAACGGAAAAGTATAAAGCAACCAATACTTTTATGGCACCGACGATGTTTAATTTTATACTTAACCTTCCTTCTAAAACGAAAGAAAAATATAACCACACGACCATGCGCGTATTAATTTCAGCTGGAGCCCCATTACCAACACAAACAAAAAATGAAATACTGAAGTATTTTAATGGTACTGACCTTCACGAATTCTATGGGTCTACTGAAAGCGCAATAACGTTAAATATTAAGCCAAAAGACATCAAAGAAAGAGATGCCTGTGTCGGGCAGCCGTTTCCACTAGTAGAATGCTTACTATTAGACGAACAAAAAAATCAAGTTGCTATTGGCGAGGTTGGCGAATTATATATTAAAGCTCCTTATCTATTAGATGGATACTACCAAAATGAAGAAGCTAATCGAGAGTCTTTTTATGGTGATTTTTTTACAGTTGGAGATATGGCACGCCAAGACGAAGACGGCTATTATTATATTGTGGATCGTAAAAAGGATATGCTGATTAGTGGTGGTGTTAACATTTATCCCCGTGAAATTGAGGAGTTTTTATATACACATGCAAGCATTTTGGAAGTTGCTGTCATCGGTATACCTGATCCGGTTTGGGGTGAGTCGGTGAAGGCGATTGTCGTCCCTAAAGAAGGTGTCCCCTTAACAGAAGAAGAGATTATCTCCTACTGTGAAGGCAGGTTAGCTAGTTACAAGAAGCCTAAATCAGTAGACTTCGTCTCAGCTTTGCCTCGAAATCCGTCTGGTAAAATACTAAAAACAGAACTTCGTGGACCTTACTGGCAAGGTCAAGGAAAGAGAGTCTAAGTTAACATAAAGTAAGTAGTGAATATTAACTATTATGCGACATCGATTGAACTCTGTCCTGCGACTTGAATCCAAAAACAGCTGGGCCTGTCTTTAGGCCCGCTGTTTTGAATGATGCTAATCGATATCTTTATAAATTCGACTTCCTACAGCCTGACGTTGTCCTTGGTATTTTCCTTGATAAGGAGTTTTGGCTTCTTGATCCATTAATGCAAAAACAAGCTGACAAATTCGACGCCCTGACTTCAATTTTATAGGAAGTCGATTTGCGTTATAGAGCTCTAATGTAATTTCACCTTCAAAACCAGGGTCGACCCAGCCGGCATTTTGAATAAATAGCCCCATTCTTCCAATTGAACTTCTTCCTTCTACAAATGCGGTTACATGGTTTGGGAGCTTTATATATTCTTTCGTTGTTGCTAATAAGAATGAGTTTGGGGGGATGACGACTTCATCACTTTCAAATTCAATATACTTCGCTTCTTTATCAAATGATATCGATTCGATTGCATTTTCATCAATTTTCAAAAAGTGTGTTCCCAAACGAATGTCTACAGAAGCGGGTTGTATTTGTCCATCAACTAGGGGCTCTATTGAAAGTTCTCCCTTGTTTAACATTTCATTTATTGTTTTATCTGATAAGATCATCGCTTTCTCCTCACTATTATTAAAGTTATTTATCGTAAACAAAACGTAATTGTTACGATTTGTAGCTTACCATATTCTTCGCTGTCATAAAAGAATACATTGCATAATAACCTGTATTTTTGTATATTAAATAGTAATGATTACGATTATAGTTTTGGAGGTTACATCATGATTGACTGGCTAATTATTGGTGGAGGTATTCAAGGATGTACGGCAGCTGTTTATCTCCTCAAACAGAAAAAAGTTGCAATTGAAAACTTAGCCATAATCGACCCAAATGAAAAGCCATTATCCATGTGGCTTCATTGTACATCTACTATTGAAATGCCTTATTTACGTTCTCCGTCGATTCATCATTTGGCACCTGCTCATTTTGACCTTGAAAAGTTTTCGAAAACGGCAAGCGGAAAGCCTTATGCTGCTTTTTATAGGCCGTATGATCGACCTGGTTTACAGCTTTTTAACAATCACTGTGAGCAACTATTTGAAGAAACTAGACTTTATAATAGTTGGATTCAAGGCAGAGTCGTTCAGTTAAAGAAAGGTAATAAAAATTGGCAAGTTGTCCTTAAGGATGGCCAACAGCTTGAAAGCAAAAATGTTATATTAGCCATTGGATTGAGTGAACATCCATACTGGCCTGAGTGGGCGGTTACAGCTCAGGAAAACGGTGCGTCTATTTCACATGTATTTGATCGCGAACAGCAAGTACCGGCAACTATTAAATCCTTAATGATTGTCGGTGGTGGGATTACAGCTGCCCATGCTTCCATCAAATGGAGCCGTCATCTTCCAGGAAACGTGACTCAGATTTCAAGACATTCCCTTCGAGTCCACCAGTTTGACTCGGACCCAGGATGGCTCGGTCCCAAATTAATGAGAAGCTTCCAAGCCGTTTCTAGTTATGACAAGCGACGAGATATGATACGTCAAGCTAGGCATCGAGGTTCATTACCCCTTGACCTTAAAGCGAAAGTTAGTAAGCAAATCAAAAGCGGTGCTCTCTCTTTTTTACGTGATGAAGTTGAAGGGCTGCAAATAATCGACTCCATGAATGAAGTAAAGTTACTGTCTGGTGATACAGTTAAAAGTGAACACATCCTTCTTGCCACTGGTTTTCATCAATCACCGCCTGGTATTGAATGGTTAACTACAACGATTGAAGAACGCAAGCTGCGATGTGCTGCGTGCGGCTATCCTATATTGTCTAATTCATTGCAATGGGATGAAGGGTTATATGCCATTGGCGCTCTTTCTGAACTTGAGATTGGACCTGTCGCCAGAAATATATCCGGTGCACGCCGGGGAATTGAAAAAATACTACAGTCCATTTAGCTTCATATCCATTTTGACTTTCTGTACCTACAAACCGTAAGTAAATAATTAAAAAACAAAAAAAGCAGAGTGCACAAGACACTCTGCTATAATTAATCAACAAATTGTATATTTAATTCATATCCTTTTTCAAACAACGTTTTCCCTGGACGATAACGATCCAACAACTCATTGTAATGTGTTGATAATACGAAAAATCTTTTTTCATCTTTTTCCTCTAACGCCTCATCAATTTGGTTAAAAATTGCATTTTTCTGATACTCGTATATGGAATATTCAAGCATCGCTTGGGCATACAGGGAATTCAGAATTTCTTCTGAAGGCTTCTTCTTATTACGAATCGCGGCTAATTGTTTCATAAGCTTTTTATCAATGGCAAATTTGTTCATAGAAGTTACCTCCTTTTTGTTATTTTACATTAAATTTTCAAATAATTCAAACATTTTTATTGTCCAAATTTGACCAATTTTATCTAATTTCTATTTTTATTGATATTACATTTTGTTTTCCCCAGTTTATTCACCTCTAAACCTCTCTGATGATTAAATTAAGCCTATTTTACGGAAAAGTAAAAGCACCCCATATATCTAATGCGACAGTGCATTGTAACTTATTGGGGTGCGAAGAAAACGATCATATTCAGTTAGTTTGTTTGTGAATGATCTCTTATTGCTTCAATCATAAGTGCTAAACCTCTTACCTGTTCACTCATAGACATACTTGGGATATTCGGACGAGATGTAACCATGTCTGGAGTGGCAGGAAAATGAACAAATCCAGCTTTTGTATGGTGTTGTTTCTTATTGATATGATGTAAAATTCCATATAATGTATTATTACAAATATATGTACCAGCTGTATTTGAAATTTGTGCTGGGATCCCTTCTTGGATTAAGCGTTCTACCATCAATCGGATCGGGAGCGTCGTAAATAATCCATCGGGACCACCTTTAATGATCGGGCGATCGACTGGCTTTTCTCCTTGATTATCTCCTTTATCACCCTCACCTGCAGTATCTTGAATATTAATTCCTATTCGTTCAGGAGTAATCGCTGCTCGTCCAAAAGCTAGACCACAAGACAGAACAATATCAGGGTTAACTTCTTCAATTTTAGCTAATAGTTGATCTACACATTGTCCATATACGACTGGCAAACCGATTATTTCTATTTCTACTCCTTCTACACCTAACTCTTGAACTTCTTTAACCATTTCTAACGTAGGATTTACTTTAAAATCTCCAAATGGCTCAAAGCCTGATAATAGAACTTTCATAATTAGATATTGCCTCCTTCATTGCTGCATACTTTTATTTTAAAGGTCCAACGTCCAAGTGGCAATTTTCAAAAGCATGTAAACATAAATTAGTTTTATTACCAAATTGTTTTTCTTTCATTGTTCTCCCCTTCTGCCTATAATGGAAAAGGCTATAAGGAGTGATCATTATGAATCCGCCAAAAAGTTTATTAGATAGCATTAACTTATTTGAAAACCTCATCAGTCAAGCTCCTGACACTCGAGCATCTGTCCCAGACTTTCTAAAATTTATCCGTTATTTTTTACGTACAAAAGATCCCAAATATTCATTACCAACAATTGAAGTGATGTCACTATTAAAGCACCATAAACCTAATGTATTCGGATACTTACGGAAACAAGCGAGTATCGATGCTAATTTAAAAATGATCACTCAATTACAAATGGATGTTCAAAGAGCAGAGCAACGTCTGCAAGATTTAAAAACTAATTTACATTAAGCAAACCGAGGACAAAATTTTGTTTCCTCGGTTTTTGTATCCATAAATTTATAGTTGTAAAAGAACATTTGTTTGCATATACTATAATTACAAACAAATGTTCTTAGAATGGAGTTTGATAGCTTATGATGATTACAAAAGATGAACAAAAAGCGTTACATCATTATGTGCTATTAACAATTGCACGAAAAGCGTTAGAAAAAGATTTAGAGCGACTAAAAGCATTACCATTAAAATTGCAACCTTCTTACATAACACTGACAACGACTGTACTTGATCAGCTCAGCAAAGAATTAGGAGTGATTAAACGTTATATGAAACAAAATGAATTACGCGTTGATACGGGAAAAAACGATGGAACCTTTTCACATTACAACTATTTCTGTAGGGGATATGAAGGACAAAATCACTACTTAAATGTTAACTTAAAAAATCAGGTAACAGAATACATTACAAACTGTTTTGCAAACGGAGTTAAGTAAAATATTTTTAAAATGATCGTATCTGTAAATACTCTCATTATGATAAACTTGAATTATCTTAACGTTGAAAAAGGGGTTTCTAAAGTGGACAAAAACATAATTATCGTACCTGTAGACGGCTCTACATATGCACTTGAAGCTGTTCATTACGCTGTAAAAACAGCAAAAGCATTTAATTCTAATCTACTATTATTAAATGTCCAACCCAAATATAACGATGCCACGGCTCATTTGCTTTCAGAACAAGAGATCATTCAAATTCAAGAAGGTGAAGCGAACCAGATTTTTCAGAAAGTGGAACCTATTCTTAAAGACGAAGATGTCTCTTACCAAACCAAAATTCGAGTTGGGTTGCCTTCCATCGAAATTACGAGTGAAGCAAAAGAACAACAGGCAGAAGCCATTATAATGGGAACACGTGGTATGGGACCCGTTGTTGGGCAAGCATTAGGAAGTGTGAGTTATAGTGTTTCTCATTTAACTCCATGCCCATTAGTACTTGTCCCTGCGAAAATTTAATTGGAAATATAATGATGATTCCATAAACTTAGTTGCTTTTGGACCGTTTTTTGAAAATAAAGTAGCCTTCACGCACAGCGTGAAGAGCATAATATAATTGAGAATGAGCGATGTTATGAATTCGCTCATTCTTTTTTTAGATCCAATTTAGGGTAATGAAATAAGCTTTTTAAAAAAGGTCATAAATTTCCTCGTATTTTATATGATTTATATAATAGTTAATTTTTAAAAATATTAGGGGAGGTGAAGAAGATATTACTCACTGAATTTAATTATGAGATACTTATTAAGTTAAGTTTTGCTGCTATAGCTGGGTTAGTTATCGGTTTAGAACGAGAGCTAAAAGGTAAACCATTAGGCTTAAAGACTTGTCTAATTGTCTCTGTAATATCTTGTTTACTCACCGTAGTATCATTTGAATCCGCATTTATATATTCTAAGGAGTATTCACGGCCAATGGACCCAGGTCGTATTCCATCTTATATTATCAGCGGGATCGGTTTTTTAGGTGCTGGCGTCATTCTGAGGCGAAGTAATGAAGCCATTTCAGGACTAACTACAGCTGCATTAGTCTTAGCCTCAGCTGCGTTAGGGATAACGATTGGTGCAGGGTTTTATTTCGAAGCTCTTACTGGCGTATTTTTTATTATTTTAGGCATGAAAGTAATTCCTTATTTCTTTAATAAGCTCGGTCCGAAAAAGCTAAATGAAAAAGAAATCAAAGTAAAGCTGTACATGAAAGAAACTACGGATTTAACAACATTGCTAAAGGAAATTAAAGCAAAGAGTTTTGGAATAAAGCAAGTAAAGATAAAAGAAGAAGCCGACGATCTCATAATAACTTGTATTGTAACGGCCCATAAAAAATTTTATACAACGGATGTTTATTATGCGATCAAGTCGTTAAATGGTGTAATTAAAGTAGATGCTGAGAGTTTAGAATAAAGCTGCGGATAGAATATGATCATTTCATCGAAAAAGATATGGGTCCTGACCTACTACAAACAAAAAAGAGTAAGAGATAGTGGATTGGCACTACCTCTTCACTCTTTTCACTTTATAAATACTGAAGCATCAAACTTGCGATTGAGAAGTAAATAAGCAATCCCACAATATCATTGATCGTCGTAATAAATGGACCCGAGGCAACCGCAGGGTCAACTTTGAAACGATGAACAATCCAGGGAATAATTGTTCCTGTAATGGTTGAAATAACAATCGTACAAAACAAAGAAACGCCAACGATTATTCCAAAATACATACCGCTAATATCAAAAAGCAACGCGATAAAAAATGCGATGATCCCACATGTAAAGCCCATCAACAGTCCCGTTATTGCTTCTCTTTTAAGCAATTTACGAAATACATGATGTTGTTCCAAACTACCAAGTGCAATACTTCTTACGACAACTGCTAATGATTGTGTTCCCGTATTTCCTCCCATATCCGCAATGAGCGGAATAAATATCGCTAAAATGGCCATCTCAGCAAGGGTGCTTTCAAACTGACCGATAATACTAGCTGTACCAATACCGAGTATCATTAAAATGACTAACCAGGGTAAGCGACGTTTCGCAGCGACTAGAGGACTTACTTCAATATCAACTGACCCTCTTGTCGCCATTAAATCCTCAATATCTTCGGTTGTTTCTTCTTCCACTATATCCATTACATCATCAACCGTTACAATTCCTAAAATGACGTCTTTTTCAGTAACGACAGGAACGGCTATTAAATCATAGTCTTTAATAATCTCAGCAACTTGTTCTTGGTCAGTAGTAGGTCCAACAGAAATAAATTGCTTTTTCATGATATCTACTACAGCTTGTGTCGGTTCAGCTAAGATCATTTCTCTTAAAGAAAGAACTCCTTTTAAGACCCTCTTCTCATCAGTAACGTAAATGTAATAAATCGTTTCCGCATCTTTTGCTTCGGTTCTTAACCTTTGCATAACATTTTCAGCTGTTTCCATTTCTAATGCGGTAATAATTTCTGTAGTCATTAAGGACCCTGCTGTATCATCATGATAAGACAATAACCTTTTAATGTTATCCGCATCGTTTTTATTCATCCGACCAAGAAAATAATTGGCTATATGATCAGGTATTCCGCTTAAGAAATCCGTTACATCGTCTGCTGATAATTCCTCCAACAAAGTAGGAACCCGGTGTTCATCAAACTCTGAAATGACAATTTTTTGTTGTTTCACAGGTAAACCAACAAAAATATTCGAAAATTCTTCTATAGATAAATAGTCGTAGATTACGTGCCGCTTGATCTCACTAAATTCTTGAAATATTTCAATTTGATCGGTTGGATGAAGCGATAGAAAATCTCTCCGAAATTCTTCTTTCTTTTCTTGTTTTAAATATAAGTGCAAATAGAACGTGTACTCTTCACGGTTTTTTAAATTAAGCATCACCATATTTGGTACCTCCCCTCACAGAGGCTTATTTTTTACACATTAAGGAAATTAAAGTTTGTAGGCAAAGACGTATATTCGACGTCGTAAACAATTTTAGGGATTAAGTATACGTAGAACTACGCCTCTGTCTTCGCCTAAAGGCTCACCAATCTGCCAGTTTTCTTTATAAATGTTCCACATCGACAGTTAACACATGATCGATTTTTTTAAATAAATAGTAAATTTCAGTCGTGTATTGTTTTTCAGGAGCTGAAATCGTTAGATCAATTTGTTGATTTCCATTTTCTAAATCTCGAATTTTTATATTGCGAATATCAATTTCATATTTTTTTTGTTGCTTTAAGCTATCCCCTTTTCGTTCAATCGCTTGCAGGAGCTCCGTCATTTTCATGTTGGGTTCCATGACAATTTTAACAGCAACATCACGTTTACTTAATGTGCTTGGCCCCAACCTCTTAACAAACAGCGGCAAGATATTAACGGCTGCAATGAGTAGAATAACTACATAAATGGCTTCAGCATAAAAACCGGCCCCAATTGCAATCCCTAAGCCCGACGCTGCCCAAATCATAGCAGCTGTCGTTAAACCTGAAATGACATCATTACTTCTTCTTAAGATGACACCGGCACCTAAAAAACCGACACCACTAACAATTTGCGCTGCTAGCCGCATTGGATCCATAGTGTTAAAAGTAGGTGTTGCATAACGATGGAACGATTCAACCGATACGATGGTAATAAGACAACTAGCTACACAAATGACCATGCTTGTCTTTAATCCAAGAGGCTTATGCTTGAGTTGTCGATCAATTCCTATTAGAAGTCCGAGCAAAAGAGCAACCGACAGCTTGATAAATACTTCATATGGTAGCACCATCCACACCTACCTCCCAGCTATTAAATTTCATTATTATTTCTATATCCTTCTACATACACCGGTGCCAGGTACCTTTAGTTCACTAAAGTACCTGGCACCGGATTTTTTTATAGATAATGTATTAAAGATGTTGCGATAGAGAAGTAAATAAGTAAACCTAAAATATCGTTTACTGTTGTAATAAATGGACCTGATGCAATCGCTGGGTCTAGTTTTAATTTATTAATAATTACAGGAACAACTGCCCCGATGATTGTTGAAACGCTTAATGTAAAGAATAGTGAAATACCTACGATAAACGCTAGCATATAACTTCCATAAATGAATGGAACTAATATCATTAAAACAACGGCACAAATTAACCCTAACATTAAACCTGTTCCAAATTCACGCTTAATCGTTGACCAGAGACCTTTCTTTTCAAGAGCACCTGTAGCTAATGCACGAACCATAACCGCTAATGACTGAGTACCTGTGTTCCCAGCTGAGTCCATAATTAACGGAATGAATACTGCTAATAAAACAATTTCTTCTAACGTTTCTTCAAACTGACCGATAACACCGGCTGTTATAAGACCAAAAAACATTAATAAGATAATCCATGGTGAACGTTTTCTAGCAGATGTAAATGCAGTTGCGTTAACATCTGTTGCACCTCTAACCGCAGAGATTTCACCTAAGTCCTCAGTTGCTTCTTCTTCTAAAACGTCCATTACATCATCTACCGTTACGATACCGATTAATTCGCTAGTACTTGTAACGACAGGAGCGGCAAGGAAATCATACTTCTTAATTAATTTTGCCACTTCTTCTTGGTCCATATGTGCTTCAACAGAAACAACACGTGAACTCATAATGTTTTCAATTTTTTCATTAGTTGGTGCAATGATCAGGTCACGAAGTGAAATTACCCCAACTAATTTATCTTTTTCATCAATAACATACAAATAATAGACTGTTTCAGCATCAGGGCCTTGTTCACGCAGAAGTTCAACTACCTCAGCTGCTGTTTGTGTCGCTTTAATTGAAATATATTCTTTTGTCATAATCGCACCAGCAGTTTCAGGTGGATACGATAATAGTTCTTTTACGTCATCAGCATCTTCTTTATCCATTGCACTTAAGATCGCTTTAGCCTTAGCATCTTTAATTTCAGCTAGGTAATCCGCTACATCATCGGCATACATGTTATTAAACATTTCTGCAATGAAGTCATCATCTAATTCAAGTGCAATTCTTTTTTGATCATCAATTTCTAATTCTTGGAATACCTCAGCAAATTCAGCCGCTGAAAGGTAGGCATATACGAGTTGGCGTTGATCTTTTTCTAAGTTAGAGAATATATCCATTTGATCGGTTGGATGTAATTCAAGAAACGCCTCTCTAAATTGCTCTTTGTCATTTTCTTTTAGGACTTGAAGAATATGATTCACGTATTCTTCTCGTGTTTGTTCGTTTAGTCTAACCACGGTCGCTTCCTCCTTGTGAGGAGAACTAATTCCACCAAACTACTACTCGGGAGTGAAGTGGAGTTCTCCCTTTTTCTTGTATTATTCCTTTTGTCTTAATTAATAAACCACAATTTGTCGAATCAGGTTCGGGACTACTATCCATTCCACAACACCTCCCGTTTTTATGTATTTAGTCATATAAAATAAAAAACACCTTCTACGAGAGAAGGTGTGAATACAACAAAAATTAGCGTATACTTATTATATAAGCATACCAAAAAAATGTTCATTACCATTCCTTCAATCGTAGAGCTTTAGCACTGTACGGCATAGGTCATTGACCAGCTACATTAAAAACCACCTTATTTCGATGGTTCCTGTTGACCCATTGGCGTCTTTGGACATTTTTGGGCAGCAGCGTATCTCCGTACAGGAGCCTCACCTAACGAGGAACATTATTCAATTACCTTGTTGATACTACATGAAGTCTAACTACCTGTCAACCACACTACTAAAAATTTTACAAAGAATTTTCTAACGAATGCTCTTAAGAAATCCAGTATAAACTTCTGTTTTATTTTTTATTCCACCTTTAGAACAATCCATTTCTCTACACAAATAGTTTGTAAAATCTTCATATTCATTTTTAATCTAAGGCTTTTATAATAGTATAATTTGTTTATTATAGCGAAAGTGAGTCACTTATATTTATGTTGAAAAAAAATGTTATTTACTCTTTGCTTCTTATGACTGTTGTAACACTGATTGGTTCAGTTGGATTTATGTTAACAGAAAGACTCCATTTCTACGATGCACTTTGGTTAACCGTTGTCTCTTTGTTAACGATTGGTTATGGAGATATCTCACCAGAAACACCAGGTGGCAAAATTATTACTTTTATTATTATTCCGATTGGAATCGGCTTGGCAACTTACATACTGGCAGTCATTGCAGCATTTGTTATTGAAGGGAAAATATTTAATAAAGTAGGTAAGCGGAAAATGGAAAAAAAGTTATCGAAACTAACTGACCATATTATCATTTGCGGCTACGGGCGTGTCGGCATACAAGTAGCTAAACAACTAGAGCAAGTTGGGATAGATTTTGTTCTAATTGAAATAGACGATAAAATTGAACAGGAACTTGAACATGGAAATTTATTTATCAAAGGGGATAGTAGAGAAGATCAAACGTTACTTGATGCGGGAATCCATCATGCCAAAGGATTAATAGCTACGCTCCCCAATGATGCAGACAATGTGTTTATTACATTAACAGCTAAAGGGCTTAATCCAAACGTGCATGTGATTTGTCGAACAAATAAGCAAGAATCTGAGGCGAAGTTATATCGCGCCGGCGCAGACAAAGTTATTAACACAGCTAGCATCGGCGGCCAAAAGCTCGCTATGTCCTTATTGAAGCCAATCAGTATCGAATATATGGAAACGATCTTTCATGATCATGAAAATGAATATAACGTTGAAGAAGTTTTATTAGGATCTCCTTCCCCATTACTAAATCATACAATCGCTGAGTTAAATGTCAGAGGAACGTACGGTATTACAATTGTTGCTATAAAACGAGGAAATGAATTCATTGGCAATCCTAAATCTGACTTTCGCTTGAAAACAGGAGATTTATTAATTGTATTAGGCACAACACAAGAATTAGAGAATTTCAAGAAAATTGCCCATTCTAAAAGTGCATAAATAAATGTGTAGAATATTTAATAACATTAAAAAAGCTGACATCACCTTTAAACTGTACCCCTTGTCAAGGACATTTTAAAAAAGACTAGGCAGCTACAAGAAGATGATTTCTGTATTGAACAGGAGTCATCTTTTTTAAGCCCCATTGATATCTATGATTGTTGTGGTAAGTCAT